>CAYXCP010000104.1:0-4761 GCA_964463455.1 uncultured Gammaproteobacteria bacterium | reverse complement strand
AAAATAGAGTTTCATTTAACTGGCTCATACCTCTTGATTTCAATCAGGATGGGGCTTTTGATAGCCGCGACATAAATACCATCTTCACACCGCCTAAAGACTTTGTACGCAATTGATTAACTATAGGTCTTATTGTATAATTAAAGACAGGTTTTGTTTAGCATAAAAGGAGGTTCCTATGAAGTACCTTGCCATTCTTGCGGTTTCTGTCTTGTTGTTGTGTATATATTCCCTTGCGAACCATTTGTATACACATAACGTGGAGCCTGAGTGGTTCTACGCAGCAAGGACCATACTTGCTTCGCTGGCAATGATATATTTGGCCGTTACTCTTAAATCCAAAAAATCCTAAATAAAACTGCCAATCTGAGGGTAGGTATCCTACCCTCATCATCTTTAAAATACGTTCTTCTGCTTGAGATAATCTACGCGCTGGGCCATATCATCTGCCTTGGTAAGGAAGCTCCCGCAGCATGCATAATCAGGTGGGTACTGATAGCTTATAATTTCATCTATTGTGTCTGCATTTACACCGCCATCGATAAAAATATCCGACCTATAACCCATATCTCTTAATTGATTAATTTTATGTAACAATTCTATCTCAAAGGGTCTTCCTTGAAATCCAGCTTCTATCGTCATTATCTGTATATAAGGAATATCATTCAGATTGCTTTGTTGAGCTAACTCAGCTATTTGATCTGGCTTATCGATAGCAAGTCCTATAGTAGGAAGTTTATCTATAGTCACACCTGCCGTACGAAGTGCCTTTGTGTGTACAAACATTCTTTTTATGGGCATATATGTTGCCAGATTTCTGAGATCTGAAATAGCACTGTTGAAGTCCATCACCATTAAATCAAAATCAAAGGTTTTTTTCTCTATATTTTTGAGCAGTCCCGTCTTTATAAGAAGCATAATATCTTTTGGCTGTATCGTATGATTTGCCGCAAACTTTCCATCAAGCACATCAATAGAAAAGTGATCAAAGTACGGTGCGAGTTTGTTATATTGCTCGGCAAATTCCATGGGGTTATCGCTTAAGAGAGCTGGTACTATTTTCATACAGATATTTTACCACCATTAATAAAAACATATCTTTATCTTCGAGAATCAGGTAGGTGGCGCGGCAGGGAAGGATCCACAATGTCATGCTGAACTCGTTTCAGCATCCCTTTACAAAGAGATCTCGAAACAAGTCCCGACTTCGCCGAGGATTCTCGATGAAATCGGAATTCGGGATGACAAAGAAGGTTTATAATGTAGACATGTCAGAACGCTTATCTCCCACACAAGAAAAGCATGCAGGACCTATTGAAAGATCGGTAGGTTTATGGCTTCATGCATATAAGAATATGCTCCTGTGGCCATTCCACAAAACCCCTAAGAAGAGATAGGAGGGATTCCCGCTTTCGCTACCTTATGTGCGCAAACTGTTGTTTGTGCATATAAGGTAGCGAGAGACAGATAGAGAATTTTTCAGAAAACTGCAGAAAACGAAGTGTACCAGCTGTTGGTACAGTCATTTTCCGAGGAATCGGAAAAAATCTTTCCATCCGGAAATTGATACCGGTGACGAAGCCTTGTGAGCTTCGCCACCGGTAGGGATCAGAAGGGGGTTACTAGTTATAACCCCACTTCGTGATCCCAAATCCGCAGTCCATCTGGCCCCACCAGATGAACCACGGATATGAGTGTACCCGACAGGGGTAGCCGTTATCGGCTACCGTGGAGGTCGGAAATTCCGCCCCCCCGTGCCTGTATATGTTGAACACCGACCCGTCGGGCCAGGTGGCCAAACAGCCACCCGAATCCCAACACCTCACAGTCAAGGTGTCGGGGTCCGCCGCCTGGGTGGCGGCGGACGTCTGGGCCGGGGCGGCCTGCGTGGCCGCCGGGAAAAAGGGATAATTGATGGCGAATGCGATCGCCATCATGAAAATAACAGACTTACTCATGACGTCCTCCTTTTTCCGCTACGGGCGCCGGAACACTCCGGCGCGCGATCCACAACGGACACGAACAGGTAACGGGTTACCCGCTCATATCCGTTGTAGAAATGCGGGAAAAAAAGGATACATCATTTCGGATGGATACAAATCTGTCTCTCGTTGTTAAGGTACTGTAGATTGCTCCTTCGTATTGGGGCGGTGCCCCAGCGATAGAACAATCTACTCTAGTTATAGTACTTGCTATAGGATAATGTCAAGAGGAAGATAAACACTCCGTTTTAGCTATGGTGCAGTTGCTGTGCATTGCCCTGCTACCTGCTTACAGCTATACCCTTCAGGTGGAGCCAAAGCCGGGCATGCTACACCTGGTGTGTATGTAGTGCAGGAAGTCCCACACCATTGACAGGGAGGGGTAATTGTTGGGGTAAGAGTAGGTGGGCAGACTATTAACCCGCACGAACAGGTACTTTGTTGTTCATAGTGACAATCTTGAGGCG
The DNA here is from genome assembly GCA_964463455.1 of uncultured Gammaproteobacteria bacterium. Classification (GTDB taxonomy): domain Bacteria; phylum Patescibacteriota; class Microgenomatia; order UBA1406; family GWC2-37-13; genus JBDKFK01. Next base: position 2,312 of record CAYXCP010000104.1, on the reverse strand, counting down.
GAAGAGGGCATGCGTCAGGCGTTACACAGACGGGCATATTTGAGATACCCATATATCCCTGTCTCCAGATTTCAAAGTCTATAAAATCAACTTTTTGATCTTCGGTATAGTTAAAATTAGCGACAGTTTTTGTATCTTCGCCCATGAACTCATTTCTCCAGATTTCAAAATCGATAAAGTCTACGTTTCCGTCACAGTTTGCATCACCTTTTGATTTTGCAGGACAGGGTGTGACAGTAGGGCTCATATTTGTTCCTTTTAGAGTGGTGGAAAGGATTGTGTGAGTGAAGTGAATTCTATTATCATTACTCCCAGAAGTTATATCCATATCTATGGTGCCTGTATTTGCACCTATCGGTGCACTAAAGTAGTTATCTTGTTTGTAATACACCCAGTTGCCTGCCGGTGTTCCATCGTACGTTCTCATTTCATACACTTTCCATTTATCTGTATCTGCACTAAAGTACATATAAAACCACATGGGTATACCATTTTCAGTCCATTCTATTTCAAGACTGGTATATGAAGGGTTACCTGGATCCGAATGCAACTTGGCAGAAGCTGGGGGCACAAATTTTTTACCACCTGCTATAATATAAAAATTATCTGCAGATAATGAAACAGTATTTGTAGTCCATTTTATACTATGCCATTCACTGGTAGGCAAAGGTGTAGGCGCTACTGTTATGTAGGGTATTAATGTCACAGGAGGACTAAATAATATTTTCAGTATTGGCTTATCTGCTGATTCCCGTGAGTATACAGCCATATTGTTCGTCTTTGTTGAACTAAAGGCTATAGTCATCAGACCACCGGTATGTGCACTCACCGCAGATGTGATATCAGAGGCATTCATCGAATTAATAGCACCGGCAGTAAACGTACCAATAACCGATCCGAGCGCCGGTTTGTTATTGAAATTCATTGCCGTTTCTATCCATGCATTATCTTCCACATTACTTACCGTTTGCACATCAGTAGAATCATTCTGAACTTTGGTATAAAGTACAGCAGATTTTATAGGTCTTCCGGCAGTAGTAGATAAATCAAACTTAAAGTAGGTGATTTTTGCAGGACTACCCACTGAGTACAAAGATGTTTTAGTACCGTAATTTGTCGAAGGTGTATCAGACTGGACGTAGGTATCTGCAATGGGTGAAAGTGATATAGAATCAACGGCTCCTGGTGTTGTGGTTATCACCGTTGGTTGAACAATAGGGGTTGGTGTCTTGGTGGGTGCTATCGTTACTGACGGTTTTGGTGTAGGCGTCTTTGTTGGTGTTGCGGTAGCTGTTTTCGTTGGTGTCGCCGTGGCAGTGGTATCATTATATTCCACAATTAGAACAGGACGATCAGATGTTGTTGACGTCTCCTTTGATTTAAATCCGAAGCCATCGCTTACGGTCATATCTATATTAAATGCAAATTTTTGTCCAAGTTTTGACTTTACTGTCGAAGTCATATCAATAATCTGTGTTGATCCGGAAGGACCTCCCATAGCGGTTGCAAAAGCCGATGAAGCTTTTGCAGGGCGATTATTATAATTGATTCCTGTTTCAAGCCAGGATGTATCGTTAACGAGTTTATAGTTTTGCTGTGAAGTAGATGTATTATTAACTTTTACTTTGAGTTTTGCCGACACAATATTTTTTTCCGCAAGTGACGCCAGATCAAATTTCATATATATCTCTTCATATGTTCCACCTCCGTCCACTTCAACAGAAGTTGATTTTCCATAATTAGTTGCAGGAGAAGATTTATTTACTTTTGTATCATCAGTCGGATTAAGATTCACAATGGTTGAAGCAGATGCACGTGATGCAGAGATTGAAATAACAAAAAAAAGAACGCTACACAGCGCTACGCTATTTAGAATATTCTTTATAGAAATAACCTGTTTCATGATGTTATATACTACTGTATTTATCTACTAAAATCAGTATAGAAGATAGTAAGAGCGTATGTCAAGGGGAGAAATTAACTAATGTAAAGAATAGGTCAGGAACATTCAATGAGCATAATATAGTTAAAAAAATCTTACGTGCTAAAAAAAGGTGGTTTGGGGGGTATTGTGGCAAGTTCAGGTAACAACGCAACCATTTCTATAAGCGGAGGTCCGTTTAATCTATTTAAAGATTCTGCCAGTTTATTCCTCCATTTAACGAGTTGCACATACCTCACACACATATCATAGTATTGTGCGCCATCTGCACGGAAACTTTTACTATAAAAATCATGTATATCTGTAAATCCTTTCTCTATTTGACTTTTTGATATCTTAATGAATTGTATAGCATTTTCAATTTGAGTAT
>CAYXCP010000103.1:0-4789 GCA_964463455.1 uncultured Gammaproteobacteria bacterium | reverse complement strand
TCACCCACGATAATCAGTTCTGCCGTTTTTTCCATATTCTCTTTAATGCCTACCGGAGATATAAATCCCGGCATACTATGAAGTGTGTGGATTATTTCTTCTGGTGTTGCATGGCGCAGTTCAATCGATTTGGTAAGATGTTTCAGTTTCGTTTCATTCACATCATAATCACCTCTCAAAACGGCAAGGATGAATCTTCCTTTTTCATCGACAAACATGACGTCTTTGATCTGTAACCATAATGGTTTATTATGTAAGCGTACACCGTCTTCCATTGTTTTATTTCTCATGGCGTCTACTTCTTCCATTGGCTGGAGCTCTTCATCAAGATTTTTCTTGTCTTTTGTGAAAACAGCTACATCTTCATGAGCAGCGTATATGCCATCTTCGGTCATGAGAAATTTACTTTCGCCGGCTTCTGATTCGACTACAAATTCATGACAGTATTCGCCTCCAATATATCCATTGTCAGATTCTACAACGATAGGATTAAATCCGAGTCTTTTAAATATAGTTGTGTACGTTTCCCACATTTTCTTATATTCTTTTTTGAAGGCTTCTTCGTCGACATCAAATGAGTATGCATCTTTCATGATAAATTCGCGTACCCGGAGCAGTCCTCCGCGCGCTCTCATTTCATCGCGGAACTTAGGTGAGAACTGATAGATATTCACAGGTAGATCTTTATAACTTACCTGAAATTTTCGAATGACATCGACAAACATTTCTTCTGCTGTTCCGCCGAGTGCAAACTCTGCATTGCGTCTATCCTTCACCGTAGTCAGTTCGAAGCCTGCTTCATTTGTTCGATTTGTTTCTTTCCATAGCTCAAGAGGGTGAAGAATCGGTGAGATCATTTCCTGTGCACCTGCTTTGTCCATTTCTTCTTTCACAATACGCATGATGTTTTGCTGCACACGCATGCCCAGCGGTAAGATGAAATATCTCCCGGCTGTTGATTCACGTATGTATCCCGCCTGATGAAGTAATCTGTGTGACGCAAGAGTCGCGTCTGCTGGAGCATTTTTTTCTGTTTTGCCGAAAAGATTTGAGTATTTCATAAATAATAGTGGTCATTCTGGTAAGGATCCGCCGACTGGCGGAGACGCATCCAGAATCTGGATTCTGGACATGTTGTGTCTTGCCAGAATGACAGTTACGCCTTTTTGGTTATCTGGATTTTATCGTGATTGTATCCCAACTTATCCAGCACCTTCCCGACAACTTCCATCTGTCCTACCGAATAGGTATCGATGACCATATGATAATGCTTCGGGTTGAAGAAATCATTGGCTCCGTATACGCGCTGCCACTTTTTCAGATTCTTTTCTTCTCGGAGTTTGATAAATTCTTTTGCTTCATGAACGCTTAACTTATCGCGGTTTGCAACCCTATCAATGCGAAGGGATGTCTCTGAACAAACGAGCATAATGCGAAGAGTATTCTCGAGATTACGGGCAACATAGCCGGCAAGCCAGCCTTCCATTACCCAGTTGGATTCGTTCCGAAGGGTATCCTCTACTCTTTTCTCTATCTGTCTATCGAAATCATCAGATACGAGTGTTGCGAGAGGTAGTACATTTTCTTTGGTGTACTCACGTACGAACTGACCGGTAGATTTGAACTGCCAGTTATACGGCTCAAGGTATGGACGCAAATTATTCATAAGTGTCGTTGTCCCGACAGCTACACCTCCTGAGATAGTTATGTTATCAAAGTTAAATTGCATTATGTATTAATAATTTATATGGCTTCATTGGTCCATTGCTTCATTGTTTTTATCAATGGGACAATGAAACCATGAAACAATGTTTTATTTAATCAACTTTAAAATATCGTGAATGGTTACAAGCACGGTCATAGATAAGAGTATGATAATGCCTGTCAGATTAAGATATTTTTCAAATGTTTTATTCACACGTTTGCCAGAAACCCATTCATAAATAATAAGAACAAGTCTTCCTCCATCGAGAGCAGGGAACGGTAATATATTTATGACCGCAAGATTCAATGATAGTAACGCTATAAGTTCCAAAACTGCATTGTTGCCGAACTTAATTGCCTGTCCGGTAAACTGGGCAATGCCAATTGGCCCTGCTACATCAACTTTTGGTTTATGAAATGTTGCAAGGGTGAATACTGTTTTGGACAGCTCTACCACAATCATTTTAGTTATATTGAATGCTTCTTTCAGACCATAGAATGGAGCTGAATACCATGGATATCTCTTTGTCACAAACGAGGTAATTACTACACCGAGAGCACCCTGACCGGCAGGAGGATTTTTTCTGGGTACAACAGTCACTGTCTTATCTTTATTATGTGATTTAATATGCATGATGATCTCCTGATCACCAAATTTTTTGGTTGCGGCAATAAGATCATTTGAAGTTGTCAGAGGGTACGTTTTATTATCTTTTTCTATATTTATGATTACGTCACCTGCAGTAATGCCAGCATTTGCAGCAGGGGAATTTTTCTGTACATTTTCGACGATAACCTGATTTGTCGGGGCTGGTACACCTTGAGTAAAGAGGAATGAAATAAGAACCCATCCAAGAAGGAAGTTGCCGACAATACCTGCGACAACAATCATTACTTTCTGCCACGGTTTTTTATACACAAAAGCACGGCCTTTCATACCATCTTTTTCTTTTGCATCTTCATGATATTCTTCGCCGTATAATTTTACGAAACCACCTATGGGAAGAAGATTAACACTGTAGAGTGTTTCACCAATTTTTTTGCCAAATACACGAGGAGGAAACCCGACACCGAATTCTTCTACGAAGACACCACTTTTTTTTGCAGCGATGAAATGTCCGAACTCATGAATGAGCACTAAAAGTGCCAAAATAAGAATAAATACTATGACTGTTATCATAAAGAAAGATTATACGGGAAACAAATGCGAATATCAAACCTCCATCAGTTCTTTGTCTTTATTTTCTTTGATTTTCTGTATCTCTTCGTTCACACCTTGTGTTGCCGTATCGATTTCTTTTTCGAATCTATATTTCTCATCATCTGTAATATCTTTATTTTCATGCATTTGCTTTATCTTCTTTCGAGCTTCATCACGAGCTGAGCGTACCTGGTTTTTGAATTCTTCGATTTTCTGACTTACTATCTTGGTGAGTTTCTGTCTTTGATCCTGTGACAGTGGAGGGATTTTTACAATAATTCTTCCAGCCTGTGTAATAGGAGTAAGTCCGAGTGGTGACTTTAGAATAGCTTTTTCAACATCGCCGATTGTTGAAGAATCATAAGGCATGATGACTAACTGGATAGGTCCATCGGTTGTGATGGTAGCCATTTCCATCATCTTCATTTTTGTAGATCCACCGTAGGTTTCAACGATAATATCTTCGAGTACTGCCGGGTTTGCACGACCTGTGCGGATAGATTTAAGATCTTCTTTGAGTGAAGTGATTACTCGTGCAGTTACTGTTTTAAAATCGTTGATTGATGGATTCATTGATATTGTATTGTCATCCCGAACTTGTTTCGGGATCTATATTTTGTAATGGGATGCTGAAACGAGCCGTGCCTGCCGGCAGGTTCAGCATGACATGAATAATGAACTGCGTTTTACTCGCCTCCAAGTTCCCAACGGACAAATCTTGCGAGTTTCATATTTTCTCCGAATTTAAGGACTGCGTCTTTTATTAGATCCTCTACCTTTTTCTTAGGATCACGGATATATTCAGATTTCATAAGATCTTCAACGGTTGTGACACGTACTGATGCTACCTGCATGGCGATCTCAGCACCGATCTTCTGAAATTCAGCGTTTCCTGAAACGAAATCAGTCTCGCACTGAAGTTCAACGAGCGAAGCGACTTTTTTATTATGATGTACATAACTGAAGATTCCTCCAGCTCCGGTGGTACGATCTGCTTTGTCGGCAGCTTTTGCAGCTCCCCATTCTTTCAGTTTATTCATTGCTGCTTCTATATTATTGTCAGTTTCTTCAAGTGCTTTTTTGCAGAGTGAAAATGATACACCGGTAAGTTCACGTAATGTTTTTAGTTTTGCAAGATCTATTGCCATATTTTTATTTTAACTCTTAAAATGCTCCATGTGTCATCCCGGACTTGACCTGCCTGCCGGCAGGTCCGGGATCCATGGATTCCCGCCTGCGCGGGAATGACAGCGGAATTATTTTTCTTCTTCTTTCTTGGTTGCTTCCTTATCCGTGGCTTTTGATTTTCCTGAAGCATATGCTTTCAGTAAATCACTGATTACGGCCTGTGTTACAGCCGGTGAATCATCGTTGACCACGATTGGGAAGTCAACTGAATCAGGGTTGGAGTTGGTATCGGCAAGTGCAACAATCGGGATTTTATTCCGTCTGGCTTCACTTACTGCATTCTTTTCTTTTCTGATATCAACTACGAATAACATGTCTGGTCTTTTGTTTAATTCTGAAAGACCACCATATAATTTTTCGAGTCTGATAAGTTCTTTACTTAATTTGATGCGTTCGTGTTTTACAAACTTTTCCCATTCACCTGCTACCTGCTGTACACGAAGTTCATTCATCTTGCGTACGTTCTTGATGATTGTTTCAAAGTTAGTTAGGAATCCTGGAAGCCATTTTGCAGTGATGTATGGAATGCCATATTCTTTTGCTGCTTCAGCAGTTTCATGACTTGCAACTTTCTTTGTTGCAACAACGAGAACGACTTTGTTTTCTTCGCCGGCTTTTACTAATGATTTCTTTGCGTTTGCAAGATATTTTACGGTTTTCGTAAGATCGATTATGGAGACGCCGTTTACGATTTTG
>CAYXCP010000102.1:0-4822 GCA_964463455.1 uncultured Gammaproteobacteria bacterium | reverse complement strand
CCGCATGGATTTACGCAGTTAATGCGATTCCAGTAATAGTTGTTGTGCATTTTGTTGTAGCGTTCCATGAACACAACACCAGGTTCTGCCGATTTCCATGCTGCTTCTGCAACCAGATCCCAGATTTTGCGTGCTTTTACAATTTTCTGTACGACAACTTTCTTGCCCATATTTTTCCATACTTGAATGTCACCATCCCATTTTGTGTCATATTCAGGATCAGTTGTATCCGGGAAGATGAGTGGCCAGTCTGCATCGTTTTTAACAGCTTCCATAAAGGAATCTGAAATACAGACAGATAGATTTGCGCCGTTAATACGAGTGAGATCCTGCTTTACGGTAATAAATTCTTCAATATCAGGATGCCAGTCCCAGAGCATAAGCATAAGAGCTCCACGGCGTGTTCCACCCTGCTGAATAATGTCTTTTGTTGCTACAGAAAAAAGTTCAGCCCAGTTACATGGTCCTGAAGAAAAACCGTTTACTTTCTGGACACGTGTACCGCGAGGGCGAAGCGATGAAAGATTGATTCCGACACCTCCTCCATGAGCCATAATCTCAACCATTTGTTTGAGGGTATCAAGAATGCCACCACGGGAATCCTGGGGCGATGGGATTACAAAGCAGTTGTAGTAGGTAACAGAGTAACCGGTGCCTGCACCAGCCAGAATACGACCACCAGGGACGTATTTAAAATCTTTCATAGCACTATAAAATTCTTTAGACCATTTTTTCTGATCTTTTGATTCAATTGCTGCCACAGCATCGGCAACACGTTTCCACATATCATCGGGAGTTGGTTCTACAGCTTTTCCTTTTTTATCTTTTAATGAATATCGATCCAGAAACACTTTTTCCGAAATACCAGTGAGTTTCATAATACCTGTAATAATTAATAATTAAATTGTTTCATTGCTCCACTGTTCCATTGTTTGTATATCAATGGAGCTATGGGACCATGAAACAATTAGTTAAAGCAATCCTTTTAATTCCTTCTCAAACTCTTCAAGATCAACAAATCGTCTAAAAACTGACGCAAAGCGAATATAAGCAACTTTATCCAGTTTTTTTAAGTGTTGTGCTACCATATTCCCAAGCACATGGCTATATACCTCCCCTGTTTCAGATCCTGTTACGTCTTTTTCAATATCTGACACAATCTGCTCCACCTGTACGGCAGTAACGGTAGTTTTTTCTGCTGCTTTTCGTATTCCTTGTCTTAGTTTTTCCCTTATAAAACGTTCACGTCGGTCATCACGTTTCACGACAAGGATTGGCAACTCATCTACACGTTCATATGTTGTAAATCGCTTTTTGCACTTCGGACACTCACGTCTGCGCCGTATCGCCCGCCCATCTTCAGCGACTCGTGTCTCAATTACTTCCGAATCATTATTCTTACAAAATAAGCAATGCATATATAGATATTGTGTCTCCATTAAATTTAGAACACCATTGGTAGGATTTCAAGGGATAGGTAGTGGCTCCTTAAAAATCAAACCATATCATTTCATCTGAAATCTGAGAAACAATCATCTTCCGTAAATTATTTGAACAAAAGCTCACGTGATGGTGTGTATGGTATGATATAGGTATGCAAAAGTTTGTTTTGGACACCAATCTGTTCTTTAATATGGAAGCAGGTCTTGGTATGGGGCAAAAAACGGAAGATGTTGTTCGTAGTATGACAACTGCCATAAAGCAGCTTACTGCAAAAGGTGACGCTGAATTTTATACTGCACCACGCATAATTGATGAGTTCCTGAGTTTCTTTCAGGATAAACATCAGCCATTCATTGAAGAGTTTTTATCCGCATTAATTGTAAAAGCCCCGCATATTCATGATATATCGATTAGTGCATCTGTTTTTTACAAACTAGTTGATGACGCTCGTACGCGTAATTTCCGCGGAGCAACAATAGCTGAGGAAGAAATGCAGAGAGCAGCGCGTCTCATGAACGAGCAGACACTCAAAGAAAAAAAAGCATTTGAAATGGCTCTGGGACCTGCTGTGAAATCATTCCGCGATCGCTATCGACAAACCACTCGTTTTGGATTCCTCGACAGTGTTGCAGATCTTGATCTCATTATGCTTGCTAAAGAAATTGATGGTACTATTATATCTTCTGACGAAGGAGTTACTGTATGGGGAAGAATATTTGGTGTACGAGAGATGGGTGTTTCTACATTTGGAAACATGCTTCGTGGTGGGTGACTACACATCTTCGGGTACGAGTTTAAGCATTGCATCTATTGCCTTATCCACTATTGTACGAGTTGGTTTTTCTACATAAATTAAATGTTCACTTAACAGATTCATTAGTCTCAATTTAACCTCATCATCTGGAATCACAAGATAAAAATGATAGTTAGCAGGAGGGTGTGAAACGATAACCAGTATGTCGAAGTTAAATCTCTTAATAAAATAGAAATGTGACAGATCATCCCAACGTGCGGCAACATCTGCCGATTCAATACCAAATTTTGTTATTTTATGCTCAATATCAGGAGGAGGGGTGATAGTTAGTGTATAAAAAAGAAAAAGCGCTGCCCATATAGGGATGAGGAGAATGGTATCTCCGAAAAAGAATATTATGGTAGATAACAGAATTGCTACTGCCAGAAAAAATCTCACAACATTTTTCCCTCTTTTTTTGTAGACGCGCATAGGAGATTGCCAGTGATATATTACTTGTGGATTTGAGTGGGCAGTATCTTCATGTGTTTTCTTTTTATCCATATAAGTATTGTTCTTTATTTTCTGAAAAAAGTCAATGTGTATAATGGTATAGTTATCTTATGCCATCTATTAAAATCGAAGTCACATACAAGACAATTCTATTCTTTCTGCTTATTGTAGGTGGTATTTATCTTGTATGGCTCGCGGGAGATCTTATTTACTCACTGGTTATCGCTTTTATTTTAATGAGTGCACTGCGTCCGATGGTGCAGGTTATGCAGAAGAAAGGTATTCCTCGTTTTCTTGCTGTATCAATAGCATACTTTAGTTTTGTATTATTTTTCAGTTTTCTTCTTGTTATCGTCATTCCGCCCATTGTTACTCAGATAATAACACTCATAGGCTCACTACCTCTTATGTTGCAGTCACTAAATCCTCAATTAGCACACGTAATAAATGTTGATTCTCTGGCGGGATATTTACCCAATGTAACTAACGTTGTTTTTCAATTTGCAAGCGGTCTGTTTTCTAATCTCCTTTTTATTGTTTCAACACTTTTTTTTGGTTTTTACTTTCTTCTTGAGGAAAATTTACTTAAAAATCTGTTTGAGCATTTTTTCCCTGAAGCAACAGCAAACAGAATAATTGCGGTTGTTGAAAAAGCTGAAAAGAGAATGTCATCATGGTTCTGGGGAGAGCTAGTACTCATGACCATTATTGGTGTAATGACATTTATCGGTCTCCAGTTTATTAATATGACTTATATTCTCCCTCTTGCAGTTCTTGCGGGTATCCTTGAAGTTGTCCCGAATATTGGACCCACAATCGCAGTCATACCGGCATTTATCATTGGCATATCCCAATCATACATTCTTGGTATTTCGACAATCTTTCTGTACACACTTATACAACAACTAGAAAACAACTTAATTGTTCCTGTTGTCATGAAGAAAGCTGTGGGTATAAATCCTATAATGAGTTTAATTGCTCTTATTATCGGTGGGAGGCTTGGTGGCATATTGGGTGTCTTATTAGCTATACCTGTCTATCTTATCGCAGAAACAATTCTTGAAGAAATAATGAGGACTCATAATCTGTTTGTTAAGAAATAATGCTTACAAAAAAAACGTTCATTTCTGCATGTCTCTTCTTAATTTCCGTTGCATATCTAGTCTATGCTACTATACGCATTATTAGTACATCTGCACCAGATTTTTATGTCTACTATTATGCAGGGCGGGATTTTCTTTATGGAGTAAACGCATACGCAGATAGTTCACTGTATACGTTATTCACTTATCCTCCTGTCAGTCTGGTGGTGATTTCACCTCTCGCATTATTACCTTTTCAGATATCGCTGCCGTTATTTATCATACTTAGTACTCTATCCATCCTTATATTGCCTTTTATTAGTATGAAAGAGATGCGTATATCAACCTCATTTGTTGTGCAGGCATTTATTACGGCATGTTTTATTTTCTCGTTTCCCACAAAGTTTACCCTTGGTATGGGTCAGATTAACGCGATTGCCTTGCTCATCTTTATCTTCGGGATATCAATAAAGCGACCTCCCCTTTTTAAATCGTTACTACTGATAATCGCATGTATATTCAAACCTATTCTCGCATTCTGTCTCATTATATATATAGTAAGAAAAGACCTGCGCATGGTCCTGTATCTCAGTATATGGGCGTTCATAGCTATAACAATAAGTTATGTGAGTGTCGGTAAGGAAACATATTTGTATTACGTGAACCATATTATTCCCCATTTGTCATCGGTTGCGGGAAGAGAGGTATATTACAACCAGGGCCTCCTTGGTTTTATATCCCGCTTAACCCCCGATTTTCAGCTAAGGTCTACTCTATCACTTATCTTGAGTATGAGTATTGTGGGTGTGATGATATGGAAGATGCTTCGTACATCTGTATTCCAATATCAGCTTGCGCTCGCTCTATCCACTCTCGTTATCATCGATACGCTTTCATGGCAGCATCATTTTATTTTTCTTCTCTACCCTATTCTCTTTATCGTTATGCATCTGAAACACACCTCACTTCAAATCATTGTGGCTATTGCGTATATACTCATCAGCATAAATATAATGACCCCTGGCGTATACGCAACAATGCCTGCACTCTT
>CAYXCP010000101.1:0-4854 GCA_964463455.1 uncultured Gammaproteobacteria bacterium | reverse complement strand
GAACAGTGTTTCGATCTGTTTGAGTGTATCTGTTTGCTGAAGTACGGTTATTTTATCGTGCTTTATACCCACTGAAAGCAGGTGTTTGACTTCTTCAAAGTCTGCAATCACGGCATCTGCTACTGCATTTATCAGCATAGATGATTTCGCGAGTGTCTGGTTGAGAGAAACAATGAGAGCAAATTGTTTCTTACCTGTGAGTTCTTTGAGATAGGTAGTCAGCATGACATAGGTATGGGCTGCCGGGTTTCTGCCATGCAGAACTACGATGTCAGCTTTATGCCATTTGATACGAGGGATAAAACCCCAGAAATGTGATTTATATCTACGGATCGTTATGCCGTTATAGAGTTTGCGTGGTGACAAAAATCGCTTATGAGCCAATGTGTCATTAGACGTGTGTACGATAACTTCCCAGCCTTCACTCACAAAATGAGAATACATATCAAGAAGCTTATTCTCCAGGTCACCTGATACAGGATAGAAATAACGGGTTATAACATGAATTCGCTTACTCAGTTTTTTCATAGGTTTCGGTGAGGACTTTCTCGATAACTTCTAATCCTTTTGCTGCGCTTTTATTCCAGTCAAATCGAGATGCCCACTTCTGAGATGTTTCAGATAATTCAGTTCGTTTTTTCTTATTTGTAAGTAGTTCGATGATCGCATCGGCAAACAGATCTACTTCACCGAAAGGTACGAGGATACCAGATTCTTCGCGTACAGAATCACGCAAACCAGGAACATCTGAAGCTATAACAGGTGTTCCGCACGCATTTGCTTCAATCGAAGTGATACCCCAGCCTTCCATGAAAGAAGGATTTACGAATACCCATGCCTGCTGATATAACGCTATTTTTTCGTCCTCCTGTACTTTGCCAGTAAATGTAACTGATGACATAATGCCGAGGCGTGATGCGAGATGACGTAATTTGATGATCTCTTCACCGTCACCTGCGACGATAAACTGGGCATCGGGAATCTTCTTCAGTACCTGTGCTGCAGCTTTCAGGAACACATGAACACTCTTGTAATATTTCAGTCTGCCCAGATATAGTGCGGTAGGTTTGTCTGCTTTTTTGCCAGGAATATACGTAGAGAGATCGACACCGTTATACACGATTGATGGCTTTACTTTGGTCAGTCCATATTCGAGGATTTCACGACTAGAAGATGGTGAAACTGTCATCGTATGTGTTTGCTTATATGCATATGGCATTAATTTCAGTTCAAGAAATGAAGCTAACCATGAAAATGGTGGTTTCAGTGTTCGCGTAAATACATCCTGATGTACATGATGAATGAGCAATACTACTTTTTCTTTTGCATAAAGTGGTGTGAAGAAGGGAATGCCGTTTTCACAGTCGATGATGATGTCATAGCGACCGCGAAGGCGCAGAATATAATACAAAAATGCCCATACATATACGAAATAGAAGCCGCCACGGCGTATGATCTGGACACCATCAATTGCTTCATAGCGGTACGCATGTCCATCATTTCCGCAGAAAAGCGTAACCTGATTGCCTTTGACAACCCAGCGTTTTGCGAGTTCATGAATGTATACTTCAGCGCCTCCTGCAAATGCATGTTTCGTATCTCTCCAGTTCATGATAAGAATACGTTTCCCACCTGGTTTGATGGCGCGTGTTTTAGGAAGCGGCACAAATATGAACAGCAAATCAATGATGTTGCGAATAAAAAAACCACCATTTCGCTGGAGTAAATGCCAGAATGTGAGCAGCATAATATTTGCAATAGAGGTAAAGAACATAACTCGGATAATATCACCGATGTTTGCGTGATATGAAAGAATACCAAATGTCATAAACACTCCCATGATGATAGCCAGCACAGGGAATGAATACTGTTTACGCGCGAGGTGAAACATCACAAACGCATTTGCAATAGTGAACAGTGCTATGGTTACGCTGTATATCTGTAAATACTGCACGATTGCCTGTGCGCGTGCGCCAAACACGAGAGGCACAAATATATAGCCAAACCATCCAAGTGTAATGGTTGCACCTACGATAAGAATTGATGCGATCCCAAGCAGCTTGTAGAATGTTCCCATAGGACTTCTTCCTGATCCTTCATCGCGTCCGACGAATGCGACGATAAAGCCTGTGATGGTTGTGCCCAGAAAATAAATCATTTTTCCTACAAGTGCGAGTACGGCATATTGTCCCGCGATTTCAGGTGAGAGAAAATGTTTTGTGAGTGTAATGTCGAGTGATAGAAAAATGTTTTGAGATAAACCGGTAATAAGTGCTGCTATGTAAAAGGGTGCAGGGAATGTGTATTTATTCTCGACCTTTCCTTTAGGGTGCTTCATGTGAACTACCAGGATAGACAATAGTCCAGCTGAGATTAATGACAAGGGGATTGCTAAAAAGACAACATCATCCCAGTCAATATATACGAGGCCAATTGCTATAAGTAATTTACTGAGTGCTTCGAACGTGACGAGACTTGCGATTGATATAAAATAAAAATTACCACTGAGGAATCCGCGATTGAGTGCATATAAACTTCCCGCAATAATGACAGGTGTGAACAGGAAGAGAATCTGCATGTTATCGATATGAAAAAATGAAGCGAGATAAGGGGTGATTGCGATATAGATACCTGAAGCTACAAATGTTATGACCACGACGCGTCGACGTATAGTTTTGAAAAATGCTGAGCCTGCAGCTGATCCATATTTTGAAGAAATATAGGCTATTCTATGAGTGACAGTTGTGGATAAAGCAGAAATAAAAATATTAATGAGATACCAGAGCGTATTCATTACTGCAACAATACCAAATTCCTTGAACGAGAGGTGGCGGCCCAAAAAGATACTGAATAAAAGATTCAGGACATTGGATATCATCATGGCTGATACCAGCAAGCCGCTACCTGTTAAAACTGATTTACTCCACGTTTTCATTTATATAATATTATAGGTTAATGCTACAGATGAGAATTATACCACAAAAAATGCTCCAGTGGAAGCGCAGATTAGGCTGATTTTGGTTGCTATTATGCGGCATGCAACGTAGCTGAATCCAGACTTTGAAGGTGGAGTCCGTGAGTAGTTTTTTCCCAGTAATGAGGGGCAAAAATGACCTGATAAAGGGCTCTCCATGAAGCGTAACTCATCATTAGCCAGTAAAATGGCACCACAAATGCATATTTTATAAGATCCCATTGGTGTCTATTAGCCGCACCTATCATGTAGTAGTAAAAATAAAGGAAGTTGCCGAATATAAGCGACACGACGCCCAGATAGAAGATAGGCGTGAGGTACAGAGTCTCGATAAACGGTCCTACAACAGGTCTAAATGCAAAGTAAGAGAATGTCATGATCCAGAGGAACGGATTGATCCACATAGAGAGTACTTTTCCACCTACTATAAGCTGAAATGTAAGCAAATGAGGATTAGACCAATCGGTGATGAATTCATGAGGTCGGCGCATATGGACAAGATATGTCTGAATATACCCCTTAACCCAGCGTGTGCGCTGTGGGAACCAGCCAAAGAAGCTACTATTTGCTTCTTCCAGCGTAACAGAGTCAAGAACCATGGTCTTATAGCCGTACTTAAACAGACGAATACCCAGATCACAGTCTTCAGTTACGTTAAACGGATCCCAACCCTGTAACAGGGTTAGATTTTGGCGACGGAAATGGTTTGAAGTACCACCCAGAGGCATAGGAGCACCAATAGAATGGAGCCCTGTGAGAACCAAATCAAACCAAAGGGTGTATTCAAGGGTAAACAGGCGAGTAAGAAGATTCTGATGCACATTATAGAAATTCAGTTTTGCTTGGAGACAGACTACGTGTTCACTTTTTACGCGATCAAACGCTACGACAGCCTTCTTGAGCTGCATAGGCTCAGGAATGTCTTCTGCATCATAAATGACTATAAAGTCACCTTTAGACTGTAATAACGCGTAATTACATGCTTTCGGCTTTGTTTTCGGCTGGTGATCAGGAGTTACGAGCACTTCAAAATAGGATGGAAGGTACATTTTCCTTATTTCTTCCTGCGTTTTCTTATCATCTTCTTCGAGTACGATAAGTACCTGGAGTTTATCTTTTGGATAGTCAAGAGCTTCTATAGCACGGGTAAACTGTGGTACGACTTCCCATTCCTTGTATAAAGGACACATAATGGTGTACATGGGCCAGTTGCGTGCTTTTTCCAAATGATTAGGTTCTACTTTAATAGATGGATCATAGTGAAGCGAGTTTATGATCAGCATCAGATTAAACAGAAGATCGGTAAAGTAGAGAAGAGTCAGTACTGTGATGAATCCGATAAGACCTATTTTCCAGTTAATGAGAAAGATGATCGTAATAACGGCGATGATTACTGAAATGGTAGCAACCTGTCTGGTTGTGATCGTACGAATAGCACTGTTTCGTGGATGGAGCGTTGTATAAGGCTTAAATCTGTTTTTCTTAAAGCCTATTTCGCGTTCTGCAATGGTCTTTGGATCGAATATGACAGGATCAAATGGTGAAAGTCGTGACTTTATTGAGAGAAGCACGAGTTCAACTGCTGCCTGGAACAGATTCATTTTATCCTCACCTTTTTTACGAGAACCGTATTTAATAGGATGGTCAATGATAGTGAAACCTGCATTAAAAGACTTAAGTAAGAATTCAAGATCGAAGCTCCATTGTGATGGATTAAGCTTCAGATAAGCTACTATATCGCGCTTAAATACCTTAATTCCTGACTGTACATCATAGTTAAGTCCGAAGAACATGTTTCCGAAGATGAGCTGACTTACACGGGCAAATATTTTCTTAATTTTGCGTTCACCATTTACATACACACGGTTGCCTACTACTAT
>CAYXCP010000100.1:0-4930 GCA_964463455.1 uncultured Gammaproteobacteria bacterium | reverse complement strand
GTCAATCGAAGCAGGCCCGACTGATTTAATTTCAAATGGCGATATTTTCAGCCGTCTGCTTTCGATTTCCTTAATTATTTGATCGTGAGTTAAAATCATATCAGGGTGAAATTAAAGGAATTATACTATCAACAAAGTACTTCATTATTTTACAGGAAGTCATTAATGTCAGCAATCCATAATTAATTTTTCGGCAAACAATTCAGTTCATCTAAAATATAATCAAAACTCACTCCTATTTCTTCACATTTTCGAGCCAGCTTTTCTTGTAAAGTATTATCTTCAAAAAATTGCTGTAACGGTAATTTGTCAATACCTGCCTCCATACATGTTACCGTCCGTTGCGAACAACTGTACCGTATTCCCATTGATCTTCTGCCGGATTGATCTTGATAATCCAATTTAATAATATCGTTCTTATAATGTGTTTTCGCCAAAATAGTTGGTGCCATTTTTTCAAAAGTTGTAGGATCCATAACTTGTTCACCTGCCAAATGTCTTTTAGCCTGATTATGTACCACTAATTCAACAACAGGATTACCTCTAATATTTTGAGTAACCATTGATTTGCCACCTCCGAATGTCCTCGGATATAACGGAACTGGATATTGGTGAATCGGTACTGCCCATGGGACACTATAACCCGGATCAATATAATACTTAATATTAAGTTGGCTGTCTGGATCTTCTACAACAACAGCATTATGACCATATTTTGAAGTTATTTGTAATTTACCGTCTATCATTTTAGTAGAAGGATATACAAGTATTTTTGGATCTAACCCCATATCTCTAAGCCTATCGGCAGCCTCCAAAGAAAATATGGTGCAGTCACCGCCATTTTCTTCAAAAAATATTTTACGATCCGCAATAATTTCACGATAGAATTTCTCCAAATCTGTATAACCACTTTTCGCAAATTTACTTCTGAAAACCAAATTGTTGAATGGATATCTGCCCACTAATTCGCCTATCATGGGGCCTGTTTTTTCATCAAATCTGCATACTTCTTCGGCAAATTCTAATAGAAGAGGTGTCCTGCCTGACATAAAAGCCCGTACAACTTCTCCGTCGCTATTTTCGCGACCCAATGGAAAGTGCCTGGCCTCCATAATACCGGTCGAACTGTCTTGTACATATTTAACATATCCATATACGGAGATATTTCCATAAGTATGCACCTGTGTGGGATCGGGAAGCTGAGTTACCTGCAAATCATCCCGTAATATAGTTTGAACATACATAGACACCGCATGAGTAGCAGCCCCTTTATTTCTACCGAATGCAAGCGCACCGGCTTGGTATATATAACCTTCGGTGTTAATATTCTGAAGTATATCCTCTATTTCGTCTGCGGGAGGAATTTCTTGAGAAGTTATAATTCGGGATCTTCCATCTGAAAGTGTACCCACTATTCCTGAAGATGATGCATGTATCACCTTACCGGTAGACAGACCATGTTCGCGTTCATTCTCGACTTGAGCTGATGCATCTTCAGCAAAATATGCAGGACCCTGATATTTGAAATCTGAAGGCGTTTTTTCTTTATACTTACGGACTTCCAATTCTTGGCCGCTCACATTATTTACTATTCAATTAATAATGAAAACAGGGTGATAAATATTTTCACCAGATAAGATTCTCTTATTGAAGTATACAGAAAAGACCTTTTTTTGCAAATTTTGCAATCTAATTGGTGCAATTTGATCAAATATATTTAACTGATGCAGATGTTATAATAGAACAGTAAAATAGAATGTTTAGCCCGCGTGGCGGAATGGCAGACGCGTAGGTCTCAAAAACCTATGGGGGCAACTCCATAGAGGTTCGACTCCTCTCGCGGGCACTAGTTAGACGGTACACAGTAGACTACAAACTGTAGACAATTTGGGAAAATAAAGATTACTAGCGAGATCTTCTTACAACAAACTCACCAAATACTCCTTGCTCATCCAATCCTGCTCCTTTATTTTGTACTCGAACTATTACTATATCGTCATGTATTTTTTCAACAACTTCTTCAGGAGATTTCGGTTCATTGTTATAGTGAGCTTTCTGATCATCAAATCTATGAGAAACAAGCTTTGCTAATCCAAATGCATCATGTGTACTACAAATCTCATTAAGAAGTCCTTTAATTTCATCATTGCTTAATCCTAATACTAGACCATCACTTCCAAAAACATAATAAGGAGCCCTTGAAAGAGGGATTGTTACGGTGACAGGTCTTTCTCCAGTTTTCATTTGTCCATTCATGAACGTCACTCCGCCAGGTTGATTTATTTTTGCCTTATATGTTTTGGATATCCAGTTACGAAATTCTTCAGATTCTCTTATTTGTGTGACAGTCTTTCCTGTAAGTTTAACCTGTTCCCATATCCACAATCGGGTTAATTCATCTATTGAATCATTTTGTACCGGACAAATACGTTGAATATTGTCCAACTTTTCTATCATGTAGGTAACTCCATCACCGATTGTTGCAACAGAAATTGTGTTCTCTCCCATGGGAAAATTGATTGCTGTCGCTACCGTTGCTGGTATCGATATGACAGAGTCCGAATTATATGGACCTTTTATACCATGCCCAGAGTATTTTTTACCGATTAATGAATCTAATTCGTGTAAATAACCAGACGCTGTTTTTTGATTATCAGGGATATAACGGAAAACACCCATTGGGGCTCCGGTAATCAGTTTTCCAGGAACTGCATCACTTCGTGTCCCTACACCAAGCTCCTGAGCTAACCTAGTTAATTGTTCATTCATTGGAGTTAAACTTGTTACGCCATCTCCCATTACAAATCCAATTCTTGAGTTAAAATATGCATCAGGCAGTATTCTCACCCAATCTGCACTGGGAAGCACCGGGTCACGTGAAGCAACTGCAATCATAAATCTTAGATCCTCCATCGCGCCGCTGTTCCAGGTAAATGCTGCTGACCAAACTCCCTTACTTTCATAAAATTCAGCTGTGGGATCTCTCAAAATTGTATCTGCAGTTTGTCTATCAAATAGATAATTGTCAGTAATATTTTTTGGATTATAAAGCTCATGATGAACTCCAAACATCTTTAGCCCGCCTTCTATATTTCCCATACTCGGTATTATAGGCCGATATGAGTTTTTTTTCAAATATGAACCAGATAAGAAGATAGTACGCAGTTAATATTTTTATCCCTCGACTACATTAAACTCTCCCTGAAACATACCCATGGAGCATGAGAAGGCGATCCGGCCGGTTTCTTTCGGAGTAAACTCGATTACATTCTTTCCTTTTTCAAGAGTCCGTTGTATTGCTATCTTTGGTGCAACCAGACTTCCCTGACAGCCAAATACATTCTGCCCGTCGATGACCCATTTCACCGGAACTCCTTTGCGAACCGTAAACGATGCCGGACTATATCCGCGGCTGTCTACGCTCATGTGAGCAAGCTGAACACCATTTTCCATAACAACATTTTTATCTTCCGAAGTAGCAGTTGACGCAAATATATTTGTCTTAAAACCATATAAATACATCGTATTTAACACATAACTCAGACCAATCATGATGATAATAACTCCCATTGTTCGGGCAATGACCGGATAAAACTTTGATTTGGTGAAAGAAGTAGCCATTCCGATTGCTAATAATGCGGGAACGGTGCCGAGTGCAAACACCATCATGGTAATAGAACTTTGGACCGGATTTGCCAGCCCTAACGCATATAACTGGACTGTCTGGGTGAATCCGCAGGGAAGAAGATATGTTATTGCGCCAAGGAGAAACGCTGTCTGTTTCGGATTCTGAATAAATCTCTTTTTCAGCGGTTCGAATATTTTTTTGGTGAATGAGAACATGGAAAGCGATGAAAAAGGCAGAACATTTGCCATATCTAATCCGATAAGAAGCATGAAAACGGCGACAAAAATATTTAATGCTGATCCGAAGTGCAGGTTGCCGGCAATCGATTTCCCAAGAAATCCGACTATATATCCGAAAATTCCGTATGATATGACGCGTCCGAGATTAAATGAAACAGCTGGAATGATTCGTTTTACGCTATTTCCTTCAGAAATATTTCCGACAGTTGCCATAAATAATGCTCCCGATGTGGCCATGCAGGTTGAAGTTGAAGCGACAAGACCTAAAATAAATACCGCCCAATAACTGGTGGGAGTAAATTGAGTTATACTCTCCGGCAGAATATTGGCCTCTTTGGCGAAATAATACACGATAAAAAGAATGACCGCAATTGAGCCCGCGTCAAATATACGCTTCGCAAGCGGTTCTTTCTGCGCTGGTTTTTTATCTGAAATTGAATATCCGAATGAGGCAATTTTTTTATTGAGATCATGATTATTCAGTTTCCCTGTATAAGTTATCTCTGCTTTTTGAGTCCGGAAGTCGGCTTTTACGGAAGAAACATTGGCGCATTCACCGAACTTATCCTTGACTAAAATGTCGCATGATGGGCAGTGCATTCCTTCTATGTAGACTGTTTTTTTCTTGACGCTCATATTGATGGGTTAAGTATAGAGAAAAAAATCGGAGCATTCAACTTTAACGACAAAACAATCCGTCAGTGCGAAGATGCAGCGCTTGTTTTGTCAAGTATTGTCATTAGTGCATATGTGTCATCCTGGAGGAAGTGAGCTTAAGCGAACGACCGATAGGATCCATATTTCAAAGATGCTATCGTCCGCGATCCCGATTTCATCGGGGATCGGGACTCCAGCATGACAATCGTCTAGATTGCCGCGTCGCTGCGCTCCTCGCAATGACGATTAGTAATATTAATCGCTGCAGAATGACAATAGTAATGATCACGATATAAATTGTGATAACAGAAAAAAGGTCAACATAGACTTTTCGGGATCGCAATGACGAAGAATACTTTTTCGCGCAAATTTGTTGATCTACACCATAATATTTTATATAGGTTTA
>CAYXCP010000099.1:4262-5095 GCA_964463455.1 uncultured Gammaproteobacteria bacterium | reverse complement strand
CGATGGCAGTATCACCGTGCCTGAAGTTCTTCGTCCTCTTACTGGCTTTGATACTATTAATCCAAGATACCTTCATGATATAATATCACCGTGTCTATCATCTATTAAGGAGCATGTATGAACACACGTACGGACTTTCCTTTTGAGACGCGTAAGAACCAAGCGACATTGACAAACGCTTATGATTATGCCAAACAACTGATTGGAAAGGATGGCACTGTCAGAAAAATTAGAGTATACAGAACTCGGGATAGGCATCCTGAATATGTAATTCGCTTTGGTACCGAGCCAGGACCGGTCAACTGCGACTATGCTACGGTATACATAAGAAACGACGATGGTACCTGGCCGACAAGCTAGACACACATCCTGAAGAGCCTCATACCCAATAGGCTCTTCAGGAATTAATTTTTCTCAACTATTTAGTAAGTCACTTAAAAACTCCAAAGATGTGTATAAACATACTTCACATAAAAAAAGGCACTTATACATATGATTTTACAGTATGATAGTGTAAGATCCTCGTCACATCCACATCTGGTGATGTATAAGTATAATCACACTACTTTAAACCGTGCGCACAATCCGTGCACGGAAACATAGTTTCGAAGGAGAAAAGGACAGCTCCGGCAACGAATCAGAGGCAAGCGCATCGCACTATGAATAGCGCCTATCAGACGGCAAAAGAGCACATCACTGATGATACCATTTCTGTTCGTATCTATCGTAGGCGCTGGTATGGGAAACCTGATAATTTCTACTTTAGGCAGTTCTAGCTGTCTAAAACGTCATTTTCATCTTTTTTGACCGATCTTTAGGTATTCTTTAAGGTG
>CAYXCP010000099.1:3093-4252 GCA_964463455.1 uncultured Gammaproteobacteria bacterium | reverse complement strand
ACACGCAAAAATGGGACCGTTTCACGATCTGTTATGACTTTGAAAGGGAAACGAAACGTACGAATACAATCATTTCAATGTGAGAATGGTCATTCTTTTCAAGACAAACCTCACAGAGGTTTTGATGATGGTTTTATTGAATTTGTAGTCTTTCTGTACTTGCAATGTCTTTCGTTAAATACAACAGTTACGATTGTTCGCGCATTCTACTTAAACGATATCTTAAGCAAAGGGCAAGTATTGTCACTTTTGGAAACAGTGGCAGACAAACTACCATCCATTCATCAATTAGATGCAATCTATTGTCCCAAACGATCAGGATATCTCGCATTTGACGGGGTATGGTTTCAGTATGGGATAGAACAGATTGTTCTTTTGGTGTGTTTTGATCCAGAGACATTTGATATCGTAAGTGCCATATGGAGTCCAGATGAGACCGAGAAGGCATACGAGCAAGTGATGACGGAAGCCGTGAACAAGATTGGCGCCACGAATATCAAAGGAGTCTATGCAGACGGAGACAGAGGCTTTCTGAGTGCTCTAAAACGGCTATTACCCACGGTTCCGTTTCAGTTGTGTGTCTTTCACAAAGAACTACGAATGGGACAGAATATACCGGTTAAAAGTGTGAAGGTATCAAAATGACAGACCACCAGAAGCATGATATCAAGGTCTTTCAGCTCCTGTTTCGGGAGGTGATCTATGCCAATACCAAAGAGGAGTCCATTACAGCACGAGACCGATTAAAGCTGTACGTAGAGAGTGGAACACATACATATGAGGAACGATTCATGAAGGCATACCGATCACTTGTTCATAACTTCAAATATACCCTAACCCATTTTGACTATCCTGGGATGAAACAGGACAACAATCTAATGGAATGTTTTAATGGAATACTCAAACCAAGACTGAGACTTATGAAGAGTTTTAAGAAGAAAGAAAATCTTGACCGTTATCTAAAATTATTCCTAACTGCATACCGATTCCATCCATTAAAAGAAAGTCGTTTTGAAGAGCGATACAACAGATCTCCACTTGAAGTTGCCGACGTTATACTCCCTACTTACTACAATTTTTTATCTCTTCTTCGCTCTGTATTACAGTGCCAGGCCCGGAACTGAAGATTTATACCGTCGAGTCAGACCCGGAACTGCAT
>CAYXCP010000099.1:0-3083 GCA_964463455.1 uncultured Gammaproteobacteria bacterium | reverse complement strand
GAACCTGCTCCCAACCATGCGCGTCTGGCAAAGACCGTCACCAGAGTCAGGGGCCAGTGGCCAAAGCATATCTAGCTAAAGGCCAGTAGCTAAAAGCCAAGGGCATCCCGACAGAGTCGTGGATGCCCTTATACATACTACATATCTACATTTCATACAATCTGATACAATAATGGTATTTCGTTATGAATGAGTCATATATACCAACGATCTCCGTACGTAACCTGCAAAAACACTATCCTATCCACGAGAAGGAACCTGGTTTCGCCGGATCAATCAAATCGCTTTTTAATCGTACATATCATATTTCAAAAGCAGTAGATAACATTTCATTTACCATTAATCAGGGTGAGCTAGTGGGTTTTATAGGTCCAAACGGCGCTGGAAAAACAACGACACTCAAAATGCTATCAGGACTTCTCTACCCGAGCAATGGATTTATTGACGTATTAGGACACAAACCATTTGAGCGTAAATTTGATTTTCTTGCGCAAATTTCACTCGTCATGGGTCAGAAGAATCAGCTCTGGTGGGATCTGCCAGCCATCGAGTCGTTTACCTTGAATAAAGAAATATACCGTATTCCAGAAAAGCAATTTAAAGGTACACTGGATGAACTGAGTAGCCTTCTTGAGGTAGAAGATGTCCTGCAGGTGCAGGTACGCAATCTATCACTTGGACAACGCATGAAATGCGAACTCATAGCAGCACTCCTCCATACGCCTAAAGTATTATTTCTTGATGAACCGACCATAGGGCTCGATGTCGTCATGCAAAAAAAATTGCGTGATTTTGTGAAATCATATAATGAAAAATTTAATGCAACAATCATCCTTACCAGTCATTATATGGATGATGTGAAAGAATTATGTAAGCGCGTCATCATTATTGATCATGGTGCGATTCTATTTGATGGACCACTCGATGATATCGTGAAAAAATTTGCTCCGAATAAATACTTAACGGTTCATCTACGAGCACAGGTGAATGTACAAGATATCGCACACCTGGGAAAAATAAAAGAATATACATTTCCTAAATTAGTTATTGAGGTGCAACGCGGCAAGACAAATGAAGTTGCATCACATTTATTAAAATCACTGACTGTCGATGATATTAATATTGAAGAAGCAGATATAGAGGATATTATTCGTCAGGTATTTATTCACTAATATGAGATATTTCCGTATACTCGCTCTCCATATGGAACATATTCTCGAACACCGCAGCAGATCACTTGTATGGTTTATTGTTTCTTTGTTTAATCCGCTGCTCATGCTCTTATTCTGGCGTGGTGCCTTAAATGACAATACGCAGGGTGTAACCTTATCCTCGATTACTTCCTATTATTTTCTCCTTGTGATTGCGGGCTCTCTGCTGACTTCGCATATTGAAGAAGGTGTAGCCGAAATCGATATTCAGGAAGGGAAACTTTCTCAATATATTATTCGACCCTATTCCTATTACTGGTTAAAGACCTGTGAAGAGCTCCCGTATCGTCTTCTGCAAGGTGGATATGGGTTACTGACCTGTCTTATTTTTGTTTTCATTTTTGGCAATTTTCTTACCCTGGAACATGACCCGGTTCATCTGATTCTATCAGTTATCATAGCTGTGATGGCTTTTCTTATGTCATTCACATACAAAATGATTCTGGGATTTGTCGCATTCTGGACAACCGACACGGGAGGATTTTTTCAGCTCATGGAGATAACTACTATTATTTTTGCTGGCTACCTCATGCCGTTTGAACTCATGCCGACTTATATTACTAAAATAAGTTTTGCCATGCCATTTGCCTATATGATTTATTTTCCTGTAACGGCGTTTCAGGGAAAATATAACACGAGCATGCTTCTCAATACGATTGGCATTCAGATTATCTGGCTCTTGATCTTTTATGTCATTTATAAATGGATGTGGGTGAACGGGCTTAAGAAGTTTACTGCAATAGGGCAATAATATGGAACGCTTGAAACGCTATACAAAGATATATTCCATGCTTCTGAAACTTAATTTTTCATCGCTTATAGCGTATCGCTCTAACTTTATTCATAATCTGTTTGCGAGTTCAGTATGGGCTGCATTTTCAATCATCTCGATAGAACTCATGACAGCACGAACACCTCGCGTATATGGCTGGAGTAGAGATGAAATACTACTGCTGACCGGTGTTTACAATATTATTGTCGGCGTTTTTTACATGCTGTTTTCCAGGAATTTCCAGAAGTTCTCAAATATAGTTCACATGGGTAAACTAGATAGTATTCTGACAAAGCCCATCGATCCACTTTTCTTTTTGACGTGCTACTATTTTAATTACACGAGTATTCTGCGAGTAATTGTAGGAATTGCATTCAGTATTCATATTGTTCTGCGCATGCATATACCCGTTACCCTGTTTACCTACATCAACTTCACGGTACTCATGATGGTAAGCCTGGTGCTGCTGTATTCCATCTGGTGTCTTGTGATTTCATTAACTATCAAATACTCACGTTTATCAAATCTTGTTGATGTGCTTTACACCGTGAACGGCGTATCACGTTACCCGCCCAAGATGCTGCAGGGATTAAAAAGCCAGTTCGTGATATTTTTGCTGCCATTAACATTACTCATCGCAACACCGTCACTGGTACTCATACATAAAGCACTTGCGGGTGACATATGGATGCTTATTGCCTCAGCTATATTTTTTCTTGTCCTGTCACGCATGTTCTTCTCTTACATGCTCCGATATTACACAAGCGCAAGCGGGTAAATTCACTTGAAAATACATTTTACTTAAACTATAATATACTATAGGACATTAAAGAAAGGAGCTTTTTTGTGCCATCCAAAAATCACGCTCAAGAGAGGGGTACCCATACCACTCTTATTGACGCAGCAGCACCGCTTGTTTCGGAGCTCGTTCGAAAGGGGCATGAAGTATCGCCTACTAAGATTGAGGCTGTTCATGGCCGTTCAGGCGGACAGTCTCAACTGATCATCAGAATAGTTGAGGCTGGTCTCATTCTCGATGTCGTAGGCAATAGATATGTTCGGAAATAGCATGTTTAGGTATGAAGGATTTTTTTAAGAAG
>CAYXCP010000098.1:0-5095 GCA_964463455.1 uncultured Gammaproteobacteria bacterium | reverse complement strand
CCAACGATTTGATTAACGTCATTTTGGTCGTCCATACGACCTCCTTCCTTTATTACGCACCGGTTGGTTATGCGGGAACCCAAGCTTTAAAAGCTTGTTTCTTATCCGAGGACAGTTTCGGACAAGTAATAAACTTTTAAATATCTGTTCTCTTTTTTAATATTGGTTCACCTTTTTCTGTTACCCCTACCATGACTTTTTCCATTCCTATCCATGAACCGTGGTAAATATCACAGGTTTTACACACTAAATACGGTCCCTGTTGTTTCCATGTATGTAATCCTTTCGGAATGAATACAAAGTCTGGTTTATTAAAATCAAGAACTTCATTCGTCTCCTGTTGGCTGTTCTCGTTCACAAGCCTCCTGACTATCTGACACTTTATCAAGCAATCGTTTAATAATTCCTTTTGCTAAACTCACTACAACTGCATTCTTACCTAATTCTTCATACGATGACCCATTCGCTACTGCGGTATCATTTAACTGGTCCAGCTCGTTAATAAGTCGCTCTGCTTCAGATTTAAACTGTGTCCAGCCTATCGTTAATGACATGCTGTAATAGTTCCTTTCTTCTTCTGTTGTTCCTTTCTTCTGTGCTTCTACTTCTTTTTTGATACTTGGAAAGTTAGAAAAGAAATCCGGTTTAATTGCTGTTTTAGCCAATTTGACCTCCATTCATCTGATCCGGCATTGGTTGTTGATCCATTGGCATTTGTGGTTGTGGAGGTACTCCGCCCATAGACTGACCCATAGCCTGCTGCATGGCGGTTTGTAGCTGCTGTGCATGTTGCTGAAGTACTGAGTCTCCTATTTCCTGTGGGGTCTTTTGAACAAGTATCTTATCCCAGTCCTGAATACCTGAAGTTGAGATTATCTTTTTAAACATTTCACCCAGTTTTACTTCGTATCCCTGTTGATCAAGCATTTGGATTAACGCTTGTCCTACCTGTGGATTGGCTACAAACATCTGGAGCAGTGCAGTTAAATTATCCTGCTGAGTCTTTTGATCTGTAGCAAAGGTAGATCCTGAAACTATCTCCCAGTCATAGAGCGTTGAACCTGTATGTTTCTTATCAATAGTTAATTTACCCGTCTTTTCATCATACATGTCTCTTATCTCTGGATAACTTCGAGCCAAGTCTTCTATTTCCGGTTCAAATAGTCGTAGACTAATAGCTGATGATTGTTTCTTTGAAATCAAATTAATGAATTTCTTATAAACTTTCTTTAAATACTGCTCCATGAAAAACCGATCAGCGTTATCTCGTGTGTTTTCACGCATTTGTTGGAGCTGTAAAGCTTTTGGTGTTTTTCCAAATCCTGCCTCTACTCCCTGAGTTACCGTGGTATCTGTGGTTCCAAACAAGTTAAGAAGTGATCCATTCGCTACATTCTGAGTATTATTAAACGTTTCTATTCCTCTCGGATTAAGCTGTAGTGGCATAGCTACATTACTTATGTTCCCTCGTGCCAGCCATTTAGCTGCAGGTATGTAATTAAACGAAGAAGGAGAAGCCATATTGTCTTTATTAAGAATTACCGGAGGAAAGATAGACATCTTACACGCATCAAGATAGAGATTCCAATTTGAATTAATAACCTGCTGCATTGATGCTCCACGCTCAAAGTCACCCATCCCCATGAAATCATCTAGGAGTGGAATAGAGTATTTACATTCAACAGGAAGTTCACCATCCTCATGGGGATTTTTTGTATCTCTGAATTCAAGATCAGCATCAACACAGAAGTCCACCCACCTGTCACCTTCAAACTGACTTAATACTTCAAAGTACCCTTTTTTCTTTGCAGCATCACCTTTTGGATACTGGTCACTTTCTCTTTTACTAACATTATTTGCATCTCTATTTTGTTTTGAATCTGTTTTTTCTTTTAATTTTGTGATGATCTGATCCATGTTTTTGAATCCGTCTTTTTTATTTTTAGCCATGTCTTCAAAGAACGAGAGAGGTTTCCAGGTACGGATAATGATGTAATCAGAGTCTTCAATTGAAACTGCACCTACTTGAGGGAATACATCGCGAATATTAAGTAACCATATATCTGGTCCTACGTATCCATTTTTCTTAATATCCCAGTCAACTAATGTAAAGAAGTTACCATAAATGTTTGAGTAAAGATCAACCATTCTAAACTTGGTTAAGAGGTCAAATTGTGCATTTGCATTCACGTTTACATACTTATCGATAATGAGATCCATAAGCATGGAGGAGCCTAAATCATTCTTACTAATTGCTTTAGCTTTACCAGTAGCCAGTTGTGCCATAACTCTATAGGAGCGTTCTATACTCAACGTAGATAGTTTAGGATCAAATACACTGGACTTCTGTTTATCAGACATTGCATCAGCTAACTTATTGTGAAAGAGGTTTTCGTATAAATCCCATTGAAGACGCTTCGTAGAGAGATAGTCTTCTGCTGATTGTCTTCGTGATAGTATTTCGTCTTTTAAAGCCATAAAAAAAGAGCACAGTGTTTATCTGTGCTCGAGACGCCATATGCGCCATTAGCTGGGAATTAGTATACCACACGGGTCAATATCTTATACGTTTTGTAGTAACAATATTGAGGGTTGACAAGTCAGCGATACCATTCTTTAAAACAACATTAACGGTTAGTTGGCCGTATCGCATTTTCTGTACTTCCAGTTCTAGAATCGAATGTAGTGATCTGTTCTTCGACAACTGAGAATCCAAACTCTCTATACTCGTGGATGGTGATGGTGTTATAACGTGCATAGTCTTCAATATTACCCTGACTCACTTTCAGGTTGAATGTAAAGAGTCCATCTTTTATCTGTTGGATGTCCTGCTCTATATCCAGATGTGGTTTTATATTATGCTGGTTAATGTTGAGTTCATATTTCATAAACTTTGTACCCACTTTGTATCATCAGGAATATCTTCATCATATTCTCTTGGTTTAAGGCTCTCCATGCCATATCTAATTGCATCCATAGCGTGATCGTATCCCTCTTCAGGTATATTTATGACATTTCCATCGTCTTTATTTATCTTCCAAGCGTAGTTATCGTACTCTTTGAGAATATTAATGCTTCTCTTAGTGACACTAATCTTTTGATCTTTAACGTACTGTATTCCTTGATTTATACTCCCTGGTCCTTTTTGTGAAGCTAATATACTTACCCCATATCCGGTAATCTCATCTATGCTTTTAGGTTCAGCGCTATCAGCAATTACTAGGGCTTGAGGGAGATTCGTAATAATATCTGCTATGCGCTTATTACTAAGTTCTTTAAGGAAGGTTACCTCATCTAAGATATAGCCACCGTTATAGTAATAGATGGCTACAATAGCCGTAGGATCGTTAGAATAGCCAAAATCAAGCCCATACCGTTCTAGGCGGGCTTCATGAGGAATTGAGTCAATTACTTGCCAGTTATTATATATCTTGCCTACTACTGTCTCGGGTACTAACCCTTTCACCATATTCCAGTAGTGTGATGGTTTAGTTTCTTTGTATGATTCATACTGTTCTACGCTTTGAGGAGCGATATTGACTATATTATCCAGATAGCTTGTTTTAATAAGTACGGTATCTCTTATTCCATTTTTAAGTTCAAAGTCATAAAACCCTATCTGTTCACTATCTATTAGCTTCATCCATCGATTAATGATCCAGTGATTCTTAGCGGGAGGATTGAGAAGAAGAATGATCTTTATATCACCTTTGACTGTACGGAGAGAATCATCTAACTGCATAAAGTCTTCTTCTGGTATTTCATCAGCTTCTTCTATAATGACGCAGTTATAACTCGCTAGAGATTTAAGCTTACTCTTCTGATCACCTGAAGACTTTTTAAACCCTACTGCATTAATACTATTGAGTCCGTATTCTATCTTCATTAAGTTTTCAGTTATTTCTAACTGATCTATGATTTCATTCTCTTCTGCTCTATCTGATATTTCTTTATAGATAGAATTACGTATATCACCCAGGATGAAACGCATGATTGCACACCGGAAGTATTCAGGAGCCATTAAGCGAGCTAGGGCGTATTGAGAAGCGACAGTAGACCTTCCTCCACCTCTTCCACCCATGAGTATGAAGTATCTACCTTTAGACTCAAATAAAGGTCTGTATGATTCATTTACTCTCTGTTCCATTTTTAAAGTTAGTGAATATGATTGCGTTACCGCTTACATTTACACCAGATACTTGTGGTTGTTTCTCTTGTAAGTTGCCTACTCTCTGTTGCATGGACTTCCAATAGTTAAAATCTCTTTTTGAATTCTTTAAACCTATCATATCGAGCTTCCAAGCATGGCCTTTAAGTCGTTCACTCCATGTAGTATTGAACCATTCTATAAATCCTTCCTGTCCTAACCACTTATACCAATTCGTCCTATCTATCTTAGGTTCACAATTCTCAGCTATATCTGAAATACTATCGGATTCTGTACGCATTGCAGCATCAAGCCAAACTAACATTGCAGGGGTTGGAGTAAACTTTACTATCTCTGTGGAATTTGTCGACTCTACGGGTAGTGTAGGTGTATCACTCATATACGCTCTTCCTCTCTGATTATATCATGGCTCTGCAATGCTAATTCTCCCTTCAAAACATATACTCTGTTAAACGTACCATCTTGATTATCTTTATCTTCAATCTTAACTACTGAACCTCTGACTATTACATCTACTTCACTCCCTAACTCCATAGGTGCGTCAATATATATTGCTCCTGCACTGATTTTTAATAAATGACTATCTATTTTCATAATTCCTTCTTAGATGGAGGGGGAGAGCTAGATAACTTCTTTATAAACTCGTAATAGTATTTTTTCCCTGAGTGACGAACTGTGCTAATAACACTATATTTTCTCGAATCTGTTAATATTTTTTCTTGTATTTTATTTACTTTCATACTCTCCTTCCCTTCTCCCTGTGTGGGGGATTAGACTGACACCTTCTTATCTTTAAAAACTAATCTACGCATATCTTCTAAGTGATACTTCATTGCGCTTTTCTCTTCATCAGTAAGTTTCTTTTCTTTCGGTTGAAATCCAAACTCTAGTAATGCATCGAGTAGTTCAGGTATAACCAAGCCCGAT
>CAYXCP010000097.1:0-5157 GCA_964463455.1 uncultured Gammaproteobacteria bacterium | reverse complement strand
GTATTCGCGACTTTTATATACAAAAGGGTATTGCGAAAGAAAGCATACTTGTTGCTCATGATGCTGTTGATGCTCGTTTCTTTGAGGAACACATTTCAAATCAGAAAGCTCGCGAGATGCTCAAAATCACAAGTGTAAAGCCAATAGTCATGTACATCGGAGGTCTTGAAGCGTGGAAAGGAGCTGAGACCCTTTTTGAAGCATCAAAAAATCAGGACGTATTTGAAACGTATGTAATTGGAGGGAGGGAAAACGAACTTGTAATGTTTCGACAAAAATATCCCCATGTTCATTTTCTTGGACTTCGTCCATATCGTGAGCTTCCGGCTTTGCAACAAGCTGCGGACGTCCTCGTCATTCCAAATACGGGCACCGTTGCGCTTTCTGCACTCTATACATCACCACTTAAGCTTTTTGCCTACATGACCTCAAAGAAACCTCTTGTCGTCGCGCGTATACCGAGTATTACGAATATTCTCTCTGATACTGAAGCATACTTTTTTACCGCTGATGATGCAGACGATTTGCAACGTGTTATCAAAACGGCCTTACTCCATCCAAAGGAAGCAGAAGAGAAAGCGGGACATGCACATGAAAAGAGTCTTCAGTATACGTGGAGTAAAAGGGCCGAAAGCATACTTACATTTTTTATGAAGTATTCTCGAAGTCAGAGTTCAATAGGAACAACTCACCTGGAAAATAAGACACGTAACTTTCGTGTGGCAACAATAATTAAAAATTATTGCATTTCACACAGGAGAGAAATTACTAAATATATTTTGGTTGGAGGTATTGCCACTGTAGTTGATCTATCAGTAAACTATATACTTAATTTTTTTATCTGGTATTTGTATGCCTCCATCTTTGCTTTCTTTCTCACTTTTGCTACAAGTTTTATTTTGCAAAAATTCTGGACATTTCGTGAACAGAGACTGTCTCGTATTCCTGTACAGCTTTCAGTATCACTTTCATTTGCGCTCCTTATTCTTATGTTCAATACAGCACTCATGTACACTTTGGTGAGTTATGGTCATATTCACTATCTCCACGCCCGAATTGTAGTACTTGGGTTTTTGGCTTTACTGAGCTATATGGTAAATAAGTTCATCATATTTCGGTAATAAATATAACCACTATAAAAAATTTTTCTTCTATACTATAATAGGCCCCATGAAACTATATGAACTAAGCGTTGTCGGGAGCGCGTACAACGAGAGCAGTAATATACTTGAGTTCGTTGAACGTTTGCAAAAAGTCTTTACGAAGAAAAATATCCGCGGTGAAATAGTGCTCGTAAATGATAAAAGCACTGACGATACGGGTGAGATTATTGATATACTTAAGAAGAGGTATTCCAATGTACACGTAATTCATAACGAAAAAAACCTTGGCATTGCAAGAAGTTGGAAAAAGGGAATACATGCAGCGGAAGGGAGATATGTGTGTCTTATGGACACTGATTTGCAGAATATTCCAGAAGAAATGTATAAACTGTATCAAGAAATTACATTTACGAACGTTGATTTGGTGCAAGGTTGGCGAAATCATATTGGCAGAACAAAACACAGCCCTCAGTATTTTTTGAGTCGAGGGTTGAATATGTTACTCAATACCTTGTTTGGTATGCATTTGCATGACAATAAGTCGGGCTTTGTGATTGCAAGGAAGGAGGTTTTAGTAGATGTCATAAAACATAAGAAAAACTACAAACACTTCCAAACGCTTATTTCAGTTACCGCACATGCCAAAGGGTATATTATTCGTGATATTGAGACCCTTTTTGATGAACGGAAATTAGGAAAATCATATCTCTCGGGAAAGTTATTTAAAACAACAGTTGATACCTTTGCGGATGTGGTTAAAGGTTTTTTCGAATTTCGAGTGCTCGATTGGCGTGATACTTCTTTGCACGATTTTGTAAATGAGCATGCACCTCATGTAAAAAATAAAGCGCTCTCGTTACGATATCGGATATATCACCTGCTTTACCCCCTTCACCATTGGATGATTTCATACAATACGACGCAATATTATGAGGATATGGATAGAAGTCAGTGGCTGACTAACTCAAAAATTCGTGAGTATCAAGAGTTGAAGTTGCGTCAGCTGATTTCACACGTGTATTATCATGTCCCGTATTATCGTGATGTTATGGATTCATTGTCATTAAAGCCCGAAGATATTCAGACAATTGATGACTTGAAGAAACTGCCGATAATAGATAAAGCAGATGTCCGAGAGAACATGCATTTGGGAATAATGTCCAATAATCATGATAAGAAGAAAATCCAAAAGGTGACAACATCGGGGTCCACCGGGGAGCCGTTTACTGTATATGCAGAGAAACAGCAGCGACACTACGATCTACCGAGTGGACTGGGTGGAGATTTGGCGACAGAAATGTTCGATTATGGCATAAGCATCTCGGAATGAAACCTGTCGAGATTCTTAAAGAAATGCTTGATGCATTTTTTACAAATAGAAAATTCATTCCTGCCTATGAGATCAGCGAGGAAAATTTAGGTATGTTCCTTAAGGACATCATGAGACACCAGCCGGTGCTGCTCGATGGTTATGCTGAGTCGTACAATATAATTGCTCAGTGTATTCGTGGCGGCTATACGGGACATAAGCCACGAGGAATAATGTCCTCTGGACAAACTTTACCCGTAGAGAGCCGTCGTCGTATAGAAGAGGCTTTTGGATGCAAGGTATACGATAAATATGGTGCGCGTGAGTTTGCAGGAGGCGTTGCCTATCAGTGTGAAAAACAGGATACGGGGTATCATGTCGTTGCAGAATGCAATATTGTGGAAATTGTCGATATCGAAGGTAATCCAGTAAAGCCTGGGGAAACAGGGATCATTCTCATCACTGAGTTGAACAATTATGCCATGCCACTCATTCGTTACAAGCTCGGGGATTTTGCAGTTGCAGTAGACCAAAATGAGACCTGTGCATGCGGAAGAGGGCTTCCACTCATTGGTCCGGTCGAGGGAAGAATTCAAGCTACCATTTTTGGGGTTGATAAACAGCTCATTCCGGGAACTTTTTTTGCACGACTGTTTTCAAACTATGATTACGCTATTCGTCAGTTTCAAGTCGTACAGGCGAAGTTTGGTGAGGTTACCCTCAAGATTGTGAAAGCAAACAGATATACAGATGCAGTATTAGAAGCTGTTCTAAAAGAAATAAAATCACATTTGGGAGATGAAATAAAAGTTTCTATCGAATTTGTCGATGTTATTCCTTTAGGCAGAACAGGTAAGCGCCATCACAGTGTATCATTGTTAGATGTGAATAATATTTTAACTACGGATAAAGTTTTAAAGTAAGTTTTATGGAAGAAAAAAATAATTTGTCATTTAAAAATATTGAGGAGACCACGGGGAATCTGTATTCCGATTGTTTTTCAGAGTTAAACGCTGATGATGAGCATTGGTATGCGCATGGCAAATTACTGGCCCAACAAATCGGATTAACCCCCGATCTGGTTCGAGGAAAGGTATGTTTGGATGGAGGATGTGGGAATGGCACATTGACATATCAGCTTTTAGAAATGGGAGCTGCGCGGGTTGTTGCCATTGATTTACACCCGACACCCAAAAAGAAAGTATTTGATGCGTATGCCAATAAGGTAGAATTCGTAACTGGCTCGCTTTTAGATATGCAATTCAAGGACAATTCATTTGATGTGGTTGCTTCAACAGGAGTTTTACAGCATACCGCTGACCCAGAACGAGCATTGTCAGAACTCATTCGTGTATTAAAGCCAAATAACACTTTGTATCTTGGGGTATATGGTAAACATGGTCTTTTTTCATGGTGCTTGAGTCTTTTGAGGATTTTTACAGTTACGGTTCCGATTATTCCACAATCATTCGTTGATTATGTTATTCACTCTCTGGGATTTGGGGCGTTGGTACGATACCAAGTGCTGGATTATTTATACGTTCCGAATATCATTCGTTCATCACCCGAGACATTGAAAAAATGGTTTATAAAGTATGGAATGAAAAATCCTCACAGAATATATGCGGTGTCACCTGAAGAAGCGAAGGGATTTCGCAAAAAAGGAACGGTGTATACGTATGATCCTCGAACACTTTGGAACCGAATTCTTTTCGGCTATGGCTTTATTAACATGCAAGCAAAAAAGTAGTTTACATTATGTGTGGCATTGCTGGTTTTGTGGATAAGAAAGGGCAGTGCTCGGATGAAGAGAAAGGAAAAATTTCAGAGGCAATGCTTGATGCCATCAAACATCGAGGTCCTGATGGAAGTGGTATTGTGCGAGAAACATGGGGGAGTATGGTACATGCGCGACTCTCGGTTCAGGATCTCAGAGATGCAGCGTTACAACCTATGTGGGACGCAACGCGATCGATCGCTATTTCTTTTAATGGAGAAATCTATAATCATAATGATTTTAAAAAGGAACTTACATCGCGATATGCCTTTCGTACACATTCCGACACTGAATCACTCCTGAATGCATATGCTGCTTGGGGAGAGCAATGTCTCGATCGTGTGAAGGGAATGTTTTCTTTTTCTATATACAATCGCAACGAAGCGACATTATTTCTTGCTATCGACCGTTTTGGTATTAAACCTCTTTACTACGTAGACACAGAAGAATGGTTTGCATGGAGTTCTGAAGTTAAGGCATTTAAATCACTTCCTCGATTTTCTTTTCAAATGAATGAAGAACGTGTCAGCGAATTTCTCATGTTTCGATCTCTTGCAGGGCCAGATACATTGTTTAAAAACATCAGGAAACTACTACCGGGGCAGAAACTGACGTTTGATCTCACTACACACATTGGCAGAGTTGACGAATACTGGTTCTTGCATGAACACAATATTCGCGATGCACATAATGAACCTATTGAACTCATATATGAATTATTAAAAAAAAGTACCCAAGAACACCTGCTTTCAGATGTAGTACTAGGAACACAATTGAGTGGTGGAGTCGATTCGAGCTTGGTTACTGCACTTGTTCAAGAAATTAGCAACAAGCAGGGATTACAAACTTTTAGTATAGGACTTTCTGATCCAGCATGGAACGAATTCCCATACTCTGATAGTGTTGTGAGTCAACTTGGTACGAAACATCATAAACTTCTGTTCTCTGAAGAAGAATTTTGTAAAGAG
>CAYXCP010000096.1:0-5202 GCA_964463455.1 uncultured Gammaproteobacteria bacterium | reverse complement strand
TTTCAGTCGTATACAGTTCAACGGATTCTAGTCACAAATTCACTTACCACTCCTTTCATCTATCCGTCATCAATTCCTGTCATGGTAGTTAAAACCTGCATTTACTTGTTACCTTTGATCATAGGATCTGCACTTATATTGAGAGCGAAAATAAACAGGTATCATGTGTGTGTCGGTATCTGCACAATGGTGTTTTATCTATTTGGTATAAGACCAACCACTGATTATATCCATCTGGTTCCACTTCTTGCATTATCAATGCTACCCCTAGGTGTGATTGCCGAAATAGAAATGAAACACATAGGTTTTATCATGATGGTAATTGTCATTAGTATAGGATTTTTGAGAGGTTTTTATTCCCATTACTATAAATGGGAGCCACCCCTTTCCAAGCAACAATTTCTTGTTTCTAGCTCTGAAGGAGGTGTTTTCACAAGCAGTAAGGTATATGCAGAAGTTGAAGAAATCATCAATTATGTTCGATCCTCCAAAATAGATACCATGTTCGTATATGAATATGCGCCGCTTTTCTATTTCGTTTCTGGAGTACATAATCCAACAGAATATGATTTAGTAGATAACTCATCATTTTATAAACCATACCAGAGCGAAATAATAACGGACATAGAAAAGGTAAGAACTAATACTATTATTACCGGTTATTCTGTACTTGAAGATAATACGGAGATTTCTATGTACATTAAACAATCTTATTCTATAAATAAACTACTATATGACCATATTATTTGGACTAAATAGTTATTTTCGCTTGCAAAGACGGGTGTATTTTTTGTATAGTTTCTTTCTATGAGTAACTCAACAGACGAAATCAAACCGAAAAAACCAACTTCACTTGACGATATAAAGAAAGCAATGTCTGATGTAGATGAAGAGCCCATGGATGAAACAGAGGAAACTTCTGAAGTCGTCGTTGATACTCCGGATACAGAAGTAGTAGATGAAGAAGAATCTGCAACCGAAAATACCGATGAAGATGAACCTAAAGAAGAAACCGAAGTTGAATCTTCAGAATCAGAAGAAGAACCTAAATATGCAACTCCAAATGCTTTAAATCAGCGAATGGATAATGAGATGGATATGTCTACTCCCGCACAATCACTTATCAGCCTCGAAAGTATGATTAATCGCTATGTAGGAGATATCGAAAAAATGAAAGAACAGCTTAAAACACAAAAAGATATGTTTAATGACGCTGTTCAAAATGATGCAGAGTATGCACAAGAAGAAGCCAAAGCAAAAGAAATAAATAGAGTCAAAAATGCTGCAAAACAGAAAATAACAAAGCAACCTGCAGTTGCTTCCATCGTCGAGCGTATGAACACCATGAAAGATGAAATTAAAGAAATGCAGGAAGCATTATCTAACTACTTACAGCAGTTCCAGAAAATTGCAGGGACTAATCAACTGGTTGCCGAAAATGGAGAAATCCGTGAAATTGTGACCACACATCGTCTTATCAAAAAAGGCAAAGGTCGTCCTTGACACAATATGGTGACTTTGCTATATTTAGATTGCAACGATAACCCGCATCACATCACTTAACGCCACACTACCGGATAGGCTTATTTTATATTTCATGTTCAAATGCTCAAAAAAAATGTTTACATCGCAGGATTTTTGACTATTTTTGCACTCTTATGGACAGGGACTGAATATATATACAATAAGAATCTGTATATAAATAGCCCTGTTCCTTCTACTGATTCTGTACGTGATAATGTATATGCCCGGCTCTATAAAATACATAATGCGTATAAGTTGAATGACCAACCATTTTTTATAAAACCAGCAAAAGCTTCCACAAAAGATATCGACGCAAAAGCCTATATTGCGGTCGACAACAATACTGGTGATGTTCTTGATAGTTTTAATGAAAAAAAAACAGCTACCCATAGCCTCACTTACTAAAATAATGACAGCTGTAATTGCTCTCGATCTTGCCAAACCTAGTGACCTGATCACAGTATCAGCAAATGCTGCAGACCAAATACCAACAAAAATAGGTGTATATAAAGGAGAGCAGATGACGATTGAAGAACTACTCCATGCATCTCTAATGACATCAGCTAATGATGCTACGCAAGCCATTCTGGAAGGTATTGATAAACAATATGGGACACCTGTATTTATTGATGCCATGAACAGAAAAGCGGAACTCATTGGCCTTACCGATACTCATTTTACAAATCCTCAAGGTTTTGATAGCAATAAGAATTATAGCACTGTATCTGATCTTGCTATCCTTGCACATTATGCGCTGACAGAATATCCTATGATCGCTGACATAGTAAAAAAAGATCATCTCATTCTTCCTGCAAATAGCGACCATCACCAGTTTGATCTCTATAACTGGAATGGACTCTTGGGTGTATATCCGGGAGTATATGGAATAAAAATTGGAAACACGGGAGATGCCGGAACGACCACTATAATAGGGGCACAGCGTGAGGATAAAAATGTACTTGTTGTTGTTCTTGGAACACCCAATGTTCTTAAACGTGATCAAGTAGCGGCAACTCTTCTTGATAATACCTTTGAAAATGAATGGGGGTTGGATCGGATCGATGTAACTGAAGATGCACTGAGAGAAAAATATGGCACTTGGCACCTCTATTAGCCCTTCACAATAATCTTACCCGTTTCTTACGGGGATCTCAGATTGGTAGTCTATACTATCTTCACATGGGACAATCAACTTTATCATGGTTTTTCCGATCTCCGGGTCGGCTTTTTTTATTGGGAATTCTTATCTGTACAGGGATTCTTATCCTGATTCCTCTTCTAACATATGTTTATTACGCGGGTGATCTCTCTTCTAAAGAAACCATAATGAATAGTAACAATACAGGTATCATTCTTACTGATCGGAATGATAAACCGTTTTTTCAGTTCAACCAGCCTAAAAACACAAAAACTATTCCTCTCAAAGATATTTCGATTAATATGCAGCACGCAGTAGTTGCATCTGAAGATAAACATTTTTATGAGCATCAGGGATTTGCGATAACTTCAATACTGCGCTCTTTTTACTGGGACATCCTTCAAAAGGATTTTTCATACGGTGGATCTACACTCACTCAACAACTGGTAAAAAATGCCCTCCTGTCACCTTCTAAAAACATTCTGCGCAAATATCAGGAACTCGCTCTGTCTTATATTATCGAGAAAAAATATTCAAAAAATGAAATTCTTGAAATGTACCTCAATTCAGCTTATTTTGGAGAGGGGGCATTCGGCATAAGCAATGCATCAAAACTGTATTTTAATAAAGACCCGGCAGACCTGACTTTGTCAGAGGCTGCTTTACTCACCGGATTATTGCCCGCACCATCCGCATACTCTCCTCTCTCAAACGATCCATCTATTGCAAAAAAACGCCAAGAGCTGGTACTTGAGGTAATGGCCAAACAAGGATATATAACAAAAGAAGAGCAGACAATCGCAGATGGTGAAAACATAACATACCATGAAACACCGTTAAATAATCTTAATCAAATAGCTCCTCATTTTGCGCTCATGGTTCGTGAAACAGTATGGCGAAGAATATATCGGCAGATCCGGTTTCAAAGTAAAAACAACCATAGATCTCGAATGGCAGCAGTTTGCTGAACAGACAGTAAAGCAGCAGGTTTCATATCTTGCGGGAAGCAGAGTTAGTAATGGAGCTGCTGTAGCACTTGATCCCAAAAATGGCGCTATACGCATCCTTGTCGGAAGTTCTGACTGGAGTAATGATGAGTTTGGTAAGGTGAACATGGCAACTGCACAGCGTCAGCCGGGCTCCTCTTTTAAACCACTTGTATATGCGGTAGCCATAGAAAATAAAGTAATAACGCCTTCCACCATACTTCATGATGTCCCGACCACATTTGAAGGAACATATAAACCTCTTGATTATGATCGCGGCTTCAGAGGAGATGTGCTGCCGCGCCGTGCACTGGCAAACTCACTGAATATTCCCGCGATTGAGGTACTTTCGAAAGTGGGGGTAAGTCGTGCTGTTGAATTCGCACATGAAGCCGGAATATCCTCATTAAATGAAGTCAATAAATATGGACTTTCACTTGTTCTGGGAGGAGGAGAAGTAAAGCTCACCGATATGACTGGTGTGTATGGTGGTTTCGCAAACAACGGCGATGTTTATACACCATATATCATCGAATCTATAAAAGACAAACATGATAAGGTTATATTCACTACCAGACCGGTATCGAAACATATACTGAGCCCTGACACGACGTATATCATATCCTCTTTTCTGTCAGACAATATTGCACGTGCAGCCACATTCGGATCGGCTCTTACAATCTCACGACCCGCCGCCGTAAAAACAGGAACAACCGATGATTATCGTGATGCCTGGACCATTGGATATACACCT
This sequence comes from uncultured Gammaproteobacteria bacterium, assembly GCA_964463455.1. Lineage (GTDB taxonomy): Bacteria > Patescibacteriota > Microgenomatia > UBA1406 > GWC2-37-13 > JBDKFK01. The sequence goes on along the minus strand of CAYXCP010000096.1, from coordinate 800 downwards.
TCATTAGTTGTAGGTGTTTGGGTCGGGAATAATAACTATACGCCGATGACACAGGTTGCAGGATCATTGGGTGCCGCACCTATATGGCGTCGCCTGATGGAAAAATTTAGTGCTGGGACTCCGGTCGAGGAGTTCGCGAAGCCTGGAGATATTAAAAGTGTGCGTATATGTTCACAGAATGGTCTTATTTCTCAGGTTGCAACGTCATCAGCATATATGGAATTTTATATTCCTGGTACGAAGCCAACTCAAACCTGCAATGGAGAACCCGTAAACACACTCACCACCATTCCCACCGCTGAAGTAACACCAACAAGTACACCGGCAGAAAGTTCTCCAACACCACAGGTAACACTCGAAGTGACTCCAATTATTAATCCGTAGATTAAGCCATGTATTTATTGGGTGGCTCTATATGATCTGAAGAAGACTTCGCGGGCTGTAAGCTCGTAATAATATGATCGTATACAAACTGGAATAATCGTACGACGAAATAACCAACCACAGCATAGACGATCATTGCAAAAATGGTGGTAAATTCAACTATAAAGATACCCAATGTGGGTGATGGGAACATGTTTGCGAATGGATCGAGAAGCGATTGTGCTGATTCATAGATCCATTTTACAAACGGAGCAACATCACTAGCACCAAGAAGTTTCAGGAAAAAACGGAGACCTAATAACGCTTCTATAATTCCGGTTAGAGTGTTAAGTATAAAAACGACAATTGTATCAAGTCTCATATGGATTTATTGTATGGCAAATTAAACTCCTTGTAAAGAGATTTTATTTTTTCTC
>CAYXCP010000095.1:0-5239 GCA_964463455.1 uncultured Gammaproteobacteria bacterium | reverse complement strand
GAATACTGGCACAATCTAAAATATCGTTTTATCAGCTGAAATCAATACCAGTGCCGAAAATGCTGCCACCATCGATAGATGGTCTCGGCGGCGTAACGAGCGTAACGTTAGTGGCCCTTTTGACGGGGCAGAGGTGCTTGAAAGAGCAGCGGCCACGGGACTTCCGTGGAGCATTGAAACAGAGGAGGAATAGCATGTACACGCACGAACAGGCCCGGCGGCTTTTCACGGACCTCGCCGCGGGCGAGGGTTGGATTCTGCGGCCGGAACTGTGGGCGAAGCACGCGCCCCAAGAAGTAGATCCGAAGCTTGCGGACAAGTTTCGGAATGCGCTGAAACTCCTTTCGGTGGGTCAGAATTGGTACTATGACCGGTGTCTCAAGATAGTCATGCCGTCAGACCCTTACTCGGCATTAGCCAAGATGAGGTTCTCTGACGCCCTTGCCTGGTATGAAAAGGGGTACGAAGAGTGGATGGCCCAGCTAAGGGCCAATGATGGCGCGCCCCTGAAAAGCAAGCTGCGGCTTCAGAAGATGGCTCGGGGCAGGGTTTACGGGCACCCGGCGTGGCTAGGCAAGCTACTGCTTGGCCTGGAGGAGGCGAATTACGCGTTGAGGTTTGAAACACGACCTGACTGGCAGGTTGCTGCCTTCCTGCGGGGGATCGGCCTTGTGGAGGCGCAAGTGGGTCGTGAGACCCGATTTCTCTCGGTAAAGAGCATTCGAGAGATAACTCCAGATGCAGGTCTGGTGTACGAATCGCCTGATGGCTGCTGGACACGGTACCGCATGTTTGCGGTGATCGACCCGACAAGCCATAACACGGTACACCCTGTCATCGTGTATGGATTTAGCTGCGTGGGTGACACGCAGGAGCTCCTGCACGTAGTGGCAGCGAGCGATCCGTCTCGATGGGAGGCACACAAAGGGTCGACGGAATACGACCCGTTTGTGTACTGGGTGAAGCAAAACGGCTTCATGCAGTAAGTGTCGGAAGGTGGTCTGGCACCTCTAACAATCCTGACCCAGGTAGGACGTGATGCTGCAGGCAACAAGAAAGGTGATGCGAAGCCGAAGGGCGTAGCTATAAACCGATTGAGTTTGCAAGCTATATCATGTTCGTCCGGTCGCGCCGCATTGTGCGGTCCTCGGGCAACTAAAGCGACAAATACAATCTTTTCTCAAAAAGAAAGGAAGCTGTGACATGCACATGTCAAACAACACATAGGGCAACAGGAAAAATAGACCTGTTGCCCTTATACTTATGTCGATACGTGTGTCGATAGAGGTGTAAGGTTAGTTAATATTTGCTCTGGTATACTACTTTCATGCAAAACGAAGAAATCAACATTACGTTGCCATCTGGCTGGACTGACTATGAGCTTCTCGACAGCGGCTTTGAGATGAAGCTGGAGCGGTTCGGCAAGTATACGCTTGCACGCCCGGATACCAAAGCTATCTGGAACCCTATGCAAACTGAATCAGTCTGGCACAAAGCTGACGCGACCTATCGTCGATCATCTGACGGAGGAGGAAAATGGCATTTTAACACACGTTTACCTGAAAAATGGAATGTCAGCTGGAAAAATCTTACCTTTGCTGCTCGACCTTCCGGCTTCAAACACACAGGTATATTCCCTGAACAGGCGAGTGTCTGGCAGGATATCATCGATACCATCTCTGCAGCAAAACGCCCGGTAAACGTACTGAATTTATTTGCCTATACAGGCGGATGTACCCTGGCCGCAGCTTCAGCTGGCGCTTCCGTAACTCATCTTGATGCTGCGAAGGAAATCATTACCTGGGCACGCGAAAACGCCACACTCTCAGGTCTGGAATCAAAACCGATCCGCTGGATACCCGACGACGCAATAACGTTTGTGAAACGCGAGATAAAGAGGGGAAATAAATACGACATGATCATCATGGATCCTCCGAAGTTCGGTCGCGGCACTACTTCCCAGGTTTGGAAATTCGAAGAACATCTTCCGCACCTCATCGAGCTGTGTAAACAGATACTGACACCAAATCCACTCATGGTTTTTGTAAATGCATACGCTGTTTCCTTTTCCTCTCGTACATTGCACAACATGTTGGCGCAGTCTTTTCATGGAGGTGCCGTTACTTCAGGCGAACTAGCCATAACTCAGAAAAATGGACTTATTCTTCCTTGTAGCATATATGCAAAATGGTCTAAAATATAACTATGTATCATCCTTGGTTTAAAAAACGACGCTATGGACTTATACCCATGCCCTATACCTGGCAAGGATGGGTAATGACTGCAGGATTTATATGTGTTGCGCTTTACATTGGTGTAAATGTCGATAATCGTTCGCATTCTGTTTCTGATACACTCTATGGCGTTGCTGTCCCGTTTCTCGCTCTGATCATAGCTTTTGTCGGCATAACGTACTTAACTCGCTCAAAGCCCGAACATGCTCCACGTCACCATAAGAAATAACGGTGGTATAATAAACGCACTATGATGCGACTTATCGGTTTTATATCCTTGCTTATCGTGCTGTTTACCTCACTCTATAAAATAGGGGGAGCAGACCTGAGTAATAATGTGACAGGGGTTGCCCTGATGGTTCTTCTGCTATCACTTTTTACAGATCTTAAAGAGTTCAACTTCTGGGGACTTAAAGGCGTAACGAAAGAGGAAAAGAAGTTAAAAGAACTTAAAGGAGAAGCCGCAGTAAAACCAGTTCCGGCTCCCAAAGTACCGCCGGCTAAAGTACAGCAGGCAGTGAGACAGGAAACGGTAGTTGTTACCGATAGCGAAACCAATAATTTTTTGGCTATGGCATTTGAAATAGAGCGCCTCATCAAAATTATTGCTTCAGTTTTATCTACACATGAAGTCACCAAAGATTCTGAAACGGTCAAGATACTGCGCGAACATGATGTGTTAACTTCGTCAGGTCTTGAACAGATACAGTCGATCCGCTGGCTGCGTAATATGCTCGTACATGGGCGTCAAAATGAGCTATCACCTGAAACAATTCAGGATGGTACCGATCTGGCGTATAACCTTTATATGGATTTGCGAAACTGGCTCGAAGATATCCAGACACCTGTCACATCATCCAAAGGAAAATAACATATAATAAAACTATGGATACACCAAAACACAGCCGACCAGATTGGGACACATATTTTCTCAGGTTAGCACACGTAGTAAAAGAACGGGCTAATTGTCTCCGCATGTCAGTCGGTGTAGTGGTGGTTAAAGATAAACATATTGTCGCAACGGGATATAACGGCACTCCCGCGGGTATTCCTAACTGTTTCGACGGTGGATGTGAGCGCTGCACAAAACGACAGAAGAACGAGTTGGGCGAAGGTGAAAATAAGGATACGTGTATCTGTATTCATGCCGAACAGAATGCTATTCTTCAGTCAGCTTTTCATGGGGTCTCGACCCACGGAGCCCACTTCTACACAACCCTTTCACCCTGTCTTCAGTGTGCCAAAGCCATGATTAATGCCGGTATAGCAAAACTCACTTACGAAGATGACTACAAAAGTGATGAGGGTCTTAAACTTCTCACTGCAGCCGGAATAGAGGTCACGAAAGCGACAACTACCTGATATAATATCTGTATGCGTAAGATCCTGTTTGTACTGGTTTTCGTACTTGCCGCGTTTGTCGTGGTACAACCTTCTATTGCCGCAGAAAATAATCAGCCGAATAACAAATTTGGCATTCACCTGGCTCAGCCAAGTGAGGAAGATATCAAAAAAGCGCGTGAACTTCTTAACTCGCAGGGTGGAGATTGGGGATATGTCACCCTGGTGATACAGGAAAATGATCGTAATAAAGAAAAATGGCAGAACACATTCGACCTACTTCGTGAATACCATCTTATCCCGATCATACGCCTTGCTACCTCTCCAGCGGGTGCTGTATGGCGTGTACCTTCAGAAAGTGACGCATCATCATGGGCCGAGTTTTTAAACTCTCTCAACTGGGTAGTTAAGAAAAGATATGTCATTCTGTTTAATGAACCAAATCAAGGTCAGGAGTGGGGAGGTCAAACTGATCCGGCAGGCTATGCAAAAATAGCACTCACTTATGCAAGAAAAATAAAAGCCACAAATCCTGATTTTCAGATAATGATTGCAGGATTCGATGCCTCAGCACCTTCTAATCCTCCTTATACTGAGGATGAACGCATTTTTTTACAGGCGGCCGTAGATACGTTTGGTGCAGATACGTTTAATGAGCTTATCGATGGCCTCTCTTCACATTCCTATCCTAATCCTGGCTTTGCAGGACCACCATCAGGCTTCGGAAAGGGCAGTGTGCGTACCTATCAATGGGAGCTCGAATCATTACATTCTCTCGGTATTAAGGAACTGCCCGTATTTATAACGGAAACCGGCTGGGACGGAGATGCGTTGAACCGCAGCCTCGTAGCTCAGTACCTTAAAATTGCATACGACAGTGTGTGGCTTCCTGACAATAGAGTTGTCGCAGTCACGCCGTTTATATTAAATTATCAGGGAGAGCCCTTTCTCAAATTTTCATGGCTCAAACAGGGCGGCACAGATCCCTATCCTCAGTTCGACCTTATAAAAGGTGAGTCAAAACAAAAAGGTGAACCGTCACAACTTGAATCAGGGAAATTATCAGGCGATCTCCCAAAAGAAATGACTGTTGGATCGATATATCGATTTGCTCTGAAAGTGACGAACACGGGGCAAACTATCTGGAAACATGATGACGGGTATAGTTTCAGAGTAGATGGTGTAGATTCACACTACTATTTTATCCCGGACATGCCAAGTATAAAACCTTTTCAGGAAGCCCAGATCTATATGTATGCCCAGACATTACAGGAGAATCCCGGTGTACGGTCATCAGTCATATCACTGTATAAACACGATACAAAGATTATGAATATACGAAACTGGTCATTCGAGATAGTCCCACAGCCTTCACTCACTTTCGGCATGAAACTTACGCCATCAGTAATCAGCGACGGAGCAGATTATGAACTACAGGTGTTTGATGATAAAGATCAGTTGCTCTATAAGCAGACAAATGTCGTCGTAAAAGACGGTCGGGGCACCATATCGGCCATTCCTAACGTTGTGCTGAATCACCGCTATCGCTTAGTGTTGCTCCGTGCGGGCTTTTTGCCTCGCCAGACGATGGTCCTTTTCAAGAACGGAGAAAATAGAGTTTCATTTAACTGGCTCATACCTCTTGATTTCAATCAGGATGGGGC
>CAYXCP010000094.1:3361-5332 GCA_964463455.1 uncultured Gammaproteobacteria bacterium | reverse complement strand
CACTAAGAATAATGTTACAAGAAAGTTTGCATGAAGTTACAAACTAAAACCGCTTGAGATGCGGTGGAGGAATCATGATCTCCGTACATGAAAGAACACCAATATGAGTTACCGTCCCATAGATCATGATCTCTCATACAGTGAGATTACCTTCTGATGAATCTCCACCGCGTCTCAAGCGGTTTTATTTTCTATCTGCTGTTTGTAAAAGTTCCTGTCTTATCTACCCTTAATATAAAATATTATGAGCTAATTTTCAGTGACTATTGTCACCTGTTTTGTAGCTTATAGTCCATTGTACTATCTGGATCTTCTTAGTATACCTTCTTTAAGTGAGAGTTGTTCTATCTAAAAATGGAATTAAAATTCGATTATCTAAAGAACGATGGGTTCATATCGCTTTGAATCATGATGAACTAACAGGAAAAGTTGAAAGTGTGCTTAATGTGGTAACAGAGCCTGATATAATTGTGAGAGGAGAGCAGAATGAACTACTAGCTGCTAAAAGGATTGGGAAAACGTGGTTAACAATGGTATACAAAGAGACGAATAATACTGATGGATTTATAACTACAGCATTTATTACATCACGTATAAGCTATTTACTGAATAAAGAAACAGTATGGAAGAAATAATAATAAACCAAATACAATCAGTACTACCTCAGATTATGGCTGTTTCAAAAAATAACAAATCTATATCATTTGATTATGATGAAAAAGCTGATGTACTCTATATATCCTTTAAAAAACCTCAGAATGTTACAGATACTGATATCGTTAATGACCATATATTAATCAGAAAAAGAAATAATGAAGTTGTAGGTATTACAATACTACACGCAAGCAAAATACACTAAATGTACTACTATGAAAATAACTGTCTTGAATGAACCTTTTTAAAAGATAATCATATTGAACGATTGAAAAAACTAGGCGAACTCGAGATGTTTGCTGAAACCACGACTCTTGAAGAGGCAGTTGAACGACTTGCACAAACTGATATTGCCATAATAGACAGTTATGTAACACCCCTAAAAAAAGATATATTCGAACAGTGTAAAAAATTAAAATATATAACTATTAATTCTACTGGTTATGACCTGGTTGATCTCGAAGCAGCTAAAGCACACCATGTAACTATCTCTAACTTGCCGGGATACTCGACAGAAGCAGTGGCAGAACACGCAATAGCGCTCCTTTTTGCAATAAACCGCAGACTTGTCTTAATGGATCGACGCATGAGAAATAAACCATATGAAATTGACCCGGCTGATACAACACAAAAACCGTTATTAGGGTTCAACCTGAAAGGACGGACAATAGGAATTATCGGGCTCGGATCTATTGGACAGCGTGTTGCAGAAATGGCTTATGGACTGGGGATGAACGTTATAGTTTACAATAGGTCACCTAAAACGATAGAACATGTAACGATGGTACCGCTGGAAGAACTATTTAGGACAAGCGATGTTATCTCTATTCACACACCACTTAACGCTGACTCAGAAAACCTTATTGCAGAAAAAGAATTATCGCTCATGAAACCTCATGCGCTCCTAATCAACACAGCACGTGGAAAAGTGATTAAAACAAACGCGTTATACAAAGCACTTAAAGAGTATAAAATAGGTGGAGCTGGTTTAGACGTGCTCGCAGAATGGGATAACGAGAACCCTCTTTTATCTCTCGATAATATTGTACTGTCACCTCACGCCGCATGGTTTACGACAGACTCATTTGAAAGTCTGGCTGATATGGTAACAGCTAATGTTGAAGCATTTGTACAGGGCAAACCTGTACACGTGATTACTTAGCTTCTATGTTTTTTTCCTTAAATACCATCCTGACAATATCCTCGAGCTCAGGCTCTTTGATTTCGATATCTTCGACCTCAAATTTGGCGAGCAGTGCTGCTGCTTTAGTTGACGTTTGTTCACGTGGGACCTTAATTGTCGCAGTCGTTTTAGTA
>CAYXCP010000094.1:0-3351 GCA_964463455.1 uncultured Gammaproteobacteria bacterium | reverse complement strand
AACCTCGCCAATCTCTTCTAATTCTTTACGTGTAGCTTTTGCACTAAATACAGGAATGAGTAGTTTATAGTTTGCATATTCTTTAATCATCTCCCTAATATTTCCGTCAAATAGAATTGATCCATGGTCAATCATGATGACACGATCGCAGATTTCCTTTACATCGTCCATGTAATGAGAAGTTAGTATCACCGTCGCGTTATATTTCTTATTGTAGTCCTTGATAAACTCTCTTACTTTTTTCTGAGTATCAATATCAAGACCGATAGTCGGTTCATCCAGAAATAATATTTTTGGTGTATGAATGAGAGCAGCAATAAATTCGCACTTCATCCGTTGACCAAGACTTAAGGCCCGTACTTGCTGATTTAGCACATCTCCTACTTCAAGCAGCTGAGTAAGTTCGTCTATCACTGCCCGGTATCTTTTTTCTGGTATCTCATAAATATCTCTGTTGAGACTAAATGTTTCTATCACGGGTAGATCAAACCATAACTGGCTACGCTGACCCATAACTAAACTTATGTGTTTCAAGTATTTTTCATCCCGATCATATGGAGTATAACCCAGAACCTTTGCTGTACCACCACTCGGATACAGAAGGCCGCTGAGCATTTTAAGAGTAGTCGTCTTACCTGCTCCATTGGGCCCTATAAATCCTACAAGTTCACCTTGCTCAATCGTAAAACTGACATCTCTAACGGCCTGTATAGATGTATATTCCCTATGAAATAAACTTTGTATACTGGCTGTGAGTCCTTCCTTTTTTTTGTGAACTGAATATGTTTTTGACAGTTTTTTTACTTGTATCATATGAACTTTTTAGCTTGTGGCTGAGGAATAATATACGATCATTTTATTCCATACGAATATTGATAATAACAGAAAAAACGTTGCAAGCCCTGCGGCCGTAACAACAAAGGGCCACTCTATCTTTCCAAGGATGGTACTTGTCGGGACACTAGCAACAAATATGACAGGAACGATAAAAAAGAATAGTGATTTAAGAATTAAGTTGTTAAATATGGTATAAGGGCGATTCTGAAAAAACATAATCATATTCATTCCAATCCGGGGAAAAAATTGAGCGTTCGTAAAATAAAAAGCGAGTGAACTCGCGATGGTCATAAACGAATAGGCAATCACAAAACCACAGACTAAAACAAAGATGCCGACTATGACATTTGCCGGATATAGCGCTCGATGAATATGACTTACTGAATAATAAAGTAAATAAAAACCAGGGATCATGGTAATAATGCTTGGCAGATAGGCACGCGATATCGTAAGCGCAAACTGCGAATTAATGGGTTTCAGAAGAACGGTATCTACCGTTCCATTCTTAATTGATTCAGGCAACTGGTTCGTATTCAGGGCAAATACGATGCCCACAAAAGCCTCAGACATAATGACGTCTAGCCCCATCAGAAACATAATCTCATAATAGCTCCACCCGCCAAGTTGCCTGATATTACTATAGATAACATTAAATAGAATAATGACCGTTGCTGTATAGAGCATTTCGAGCGACAGCTCAAGCAAAAAGCTCGTGCGATACGTCATCGAAAATATCAGATTAAACTTCAAGTAACGAAGATATATTTTTAGATACTTACCCACCATAAGCTTCAAATTTCCTGAGTCCTCGGTTCCATAGCATCTGACTCAAAATGATAAATATACATATCCATAAAACAGCACCGATCAGGTCACTGAATAGGTATTCAATACCTCGCTTTGATAGTAGATATGCCACAGGAAGATAGTACATATACTTAAACGGAAGAAACTCAAATAATGTTCTTAAAGGGCCAGATACAAACTCGAGGGGAAAAATCATTCCACCAAATATAAGAAACACAATATTTTTAAGATGTTTAAATGTCCAAACATCGCCTATCCAAAACGCGAGCCATGTCATCATAAGGTCCAGTGCAAAATGCATGAGAAAACCAATAATTATCATGAGTGCCCCCAAGACTACACCTTGAGGATGGATTCCCTTGAAGCCATATATATACATAAAACCAAAAAGGATGATCATATACACGGGAAGTGTTACAAAAATATAGTTAATCTTGCTAGCCACTGCACGACAGAATGGGCGACAATCTTCCATGAAATAATATCTCGTAGTCCAGAAGAAATCACTGAGGAAAACTATATCCTTTTATTTGATTATGTTCACGAAATATAGCGAACCATAAAATAAGTACACTGGCAAGCGAGATCAGATCCAGTATAAGAGTACTGACGATATTCGATCGATATTCAAGTCCTACTGCTAACCGATTCTTGAATAATTTGATGTATTTTTTCATTTGAGGTGATATATGAAGTATAACACAGACTATTTTTCAGGTTAAATTTCAGGAAGGAACAATTAAGTAAGACAAACAATCAGGGAGAAGGTCGGGAAGATCCCCGTTTATTTGTTTGGAGATCTACCTAGAAAGAAGTGGCAAGTACAGCCGCTCACGGAAGTGCTCGACAATGAGCACATGTGTTCGGTATTCCGAGGCTCCGATTTCTAGGCCTGATCGAATGCCATGGGCAGTGATGTTGTATATGCCAGCGCGTGGCCACCGCACATTGAATGAAGATGGAAGCAAATCACGATATCCTGCGCCAAAGATGCAGGCATACATGCTGGCTTTATCGATCTGCACACAATCGCGAGGCGCCATAGTCACTGTTCCTTCAGAAGGAACAATAAGACTTACCGTAATCGTATCCGATATGGGTGCTGCTATATTTGTTATTGCGAGCAGATACTTCGCCGTATCTCCCGCAAGAACATTTGTTATTGTAGGAATGCTGGTATCAGGCAGAAGCGATACCGAAGGAGGTGCACCGTTGTATATGTGCACCTGACCTGACTGATCACTACTCTGCGCACCAGCAATCATGATGTCCCTGGCTACTGTGCCAAGGTCAAGTTGTAGTTGTTGTGCGAAATCTGAAGTGACGGTTAGTCTGAAAGAACCACCGCACCCGATTTCAATCACGTTGCCCTGATCATACAGGCTACAGCCGACATCTTTGTCAGCGACAATTGCACGCACCCACAATCCTTTCGCTGTACGAACAGTGAATGTTTCGGATAGTGGATTGACCACCTCGTAGGTGAGACTCTCACCTGTCACGCCCATGTCAGGCCCGGTAATCGATGGGGCAACTGCCATTGCTTGCGCATGTGAGATCTGAGCCACAAGCAGCAGAATTGCCATCACGAATCCGGCGATTTTGGGTAAGACACGCATAACACTTCCTTTCATAAACCGTTGTGTATATCGACATGCTTTTTCTTCCCGTAAAAGCATGACCTTTCTCCCTGATTGTAAAATTGCA
>CAYXCP010000093.1:0-5344 GCA_964463455.1 uncultured Gammaproteobacteria bacterium | reverse complement strand
ACAGATGGTTATGATACATTTGTCATCGCTAATAACGACATAAGCCTCGGAACTCTCACCAAACAACAACTTCTCGAGCCGTCTGTAGACTTTGATATCTGGGGATTTGCGATGCGACAGAATGGAACTGCCTACTACGGTGGATTTCTTGATAAATGGCGTATGAGTGGAACACTTTCCCAACACGTCCCTGAGAAGGATTTTACCCCAGTAGACTTTGTTTCAGGATCACTCATGATACTGACTAAAAAGGTAATCGATACCATTGGTATGTTTGATGAATCGTATGGTATGTACTACGAAGAAGTTGATTATTGTCATCGAGCACGACTGTCAGGCCTGAGAGTAGGCATTGATGCCAGGCATTATTATGACCATTTTGATCAATCCGAGCTGTCACAGGAAAAGAAAATCTGGCTCGCGAAGAACCGGCTTACGTTTCTTCTCAGATACGGAACCATCAAACAGAAACTGTATGAACTTATCAGAAGTCCGAAAACGATATATGAAGAGCGTGCCGTTATAGCAAATAGTTTTAAATTCCATAGTTTTCTCTTTAACTTCCTGACACTGAATGTTTCCTCACTTACGAATAAAGTGCTTAATTTCATCCTGTTTATCGTACTCGTACGCTACGTAAGTCCTGCCGAGTATGGTATTTACATACTTGTCTGGGCGCATGTGAACCTCCTTTCTCCATTACTTGATCTCGGAACAACTTCTTATGGATTGTTCTATGGCTCCGATACTTCTCCTTCAAAACTAAATGCATTATTTTCCATGAGGTTCTATCTTTCCATACTCGTATTTATTATCACGCTCATACTCGCACCTCTATTTCGATTTTCAGGGACGATCCAGCTCTATATTCTTCTGACCTCTGTAGTAATCTTTTCGAATGCAGCTTCAGGAAGTCTCCTCATTCTGACCTCAATACTGCAGCGCATCATTATTCCGTCGGTATTATCATTCTCTTTTAACTGTCTCCTGATCGGCACACTCATGTATATTCTGATCACGAACCATAATCTTGGGTACGTGTTTATCGCTATCTGTATCTGGTACGCTATTTACATTGCCATGAATTACGGCGTTATGCGCTCGCTGGGGAAGTTTAAATATTTTTTCTATGAACCTGCCGTATGGAAATCGATAATCAGCAGATCATATGTCTTTGTACTGCTAGGTCTGTTTGCAGGACTCTACTTTAAAACCGATATTTATATTCTGAATTTCATGAAAGGGCAGAACGAAGTGGGTATTTACTCGGCAGGCTATAAATTCCTGGATGCTCTTATGTTTGTTGCGGCTAGTTACAATATAACTGCTGCACCTGTATTTGCTGTTCTGAAGAATAGCAGTCGCCAGGCTGTCATAAACAAGATGCATAAAGATATTATACTGCTCTCTGCAATTGGGTTTTTTATTGCTGGATCAATCTATTTCTTAAGTCCGTACTTATTACCGTTGATCTTAAAAGGCTCATTTACCGGATCAATTGCCGTAACGCGTATTGCCATTTTTGCTCTGCCCTTTATTCTTCTCAGTTCTATATTCTTAAATATACTTCACATATATGAGCGCAGTTTGCTGGTATTATTACTGTTTATATTTCAGTTTGTAATTAATATAGTGTTGAATGTATTATTTATTCCATCGTTTTCGTATATTGCTTCGGCATATATAACGGTGGTATGTGAGATACTGAATTTGTTTGTCCTGTATGTTACAACCATGAAAGTTATTAGATCTTATTAGTATGAAAATATCTGTAGACGGAGGTGGCTTTTGTTTACCTTCGTATAAACGCTTTGGAAACTACACATTCAGCCTGAATATCTTGAGGGCGCTTTCCGAGTATGATCGTAATAACTCGTATCATGTTTATTCCTTCTGTAACAGGCCAAATGATCTCGTACTCCGAGAGAATGTGTTCTTTCATACACTGTTCCCTAAGTTCATGTGGATGACAGCACGTGTTTCACTTGATGAGCTCATTGCTCCTAAAAAAATATTTCTTGCGTTAAATCAAGCTATTCCAGGCATAACACCAGCGAACATAATCAGTTTTTCTCATGGTCTATCATTTAAACTCATGCCTCATTACTATCCCGATTCATATAAGAAGATGAGTAGACAGCTCAACAGGATGGTCAAAAAATCAGGATATGTCATTGTCTCCTCACAGCGTGTCAAAGACGAAATGGCAAAATATTATGCATCATATGCCAAGAAAATTAAGGTCATCCCATTTGGAATCCCGTTTGATTTTCAGGATACTACCGTGAAACGCCGTGAAAAATTCTTCCTGTACGTAGGCATGAACCACCCGATCAAGAACGTCAAAAAGATGGTAGAGCTATTTGACCAGTTCAGACTCCTGAAAAAAGAATATAACTCATACAGATTATATCTGGTAGGGCCATTTACCGGATTTAAACGTTCGAATAAAAATGTCAGAACGTTTGCAAAGTTAAAGCGAGAGGAACTGAAGCAGTTGTATCAGAAGGCAGCAGGATACTTGAGCACATCACACTACGAAAGTTTTAATCTCCCGGCACTTGAAGCACTCAGTCAGAACTGCCAGGTAGTAACCATGGAAAGTGCGATCATTCCGGAACTCGCACCATATACACTCAATGCGAATACAGATGAGCAGTTTATTGAGATGATGACAAAAGCCGCTGACCACAAAGCAAAAGCTATACCGCAGAAATCACTTCATGAGCAATTTTCATGGCAAGCATACGTAGAGTCATTAACCGAGCTCTACAAAAAACTCATATGATACAGGTAGCATGGGTGCGCGGTGCTTATCTCAACAGGTTTGAAGGACAGAATTATGAATCTATACGCGATGTTGAAGTGACGGGGTTCAGCTCACGGTATCCACTAGACTCACAGGTTCATTTTCCTGTCACAAAGCTCTGGTCTCTCACTGATCTATCTCATTTTGCTGGTGATAATCGATTCATTTCAAAAGGTATCTCATATCTTGCAAATAGAACACTTGGCGATGCACAGATTTTGTTAGGGCTTGAACATAAACTTACATCATTTGATATTGTCCATACGGCAGACCCTCATTATTACTATAGTTACCAGATAGCAAAGATGAGAAAAGCAGGGAAAATCAGGAAGATGGTTGTTACTTCGTGGGAAACAATCCCGTTTAATAACGAAACGGTTGCCAGAAAAAAATATATTAAACACCAGGTTCTCGAAGCCGCAGACGCATTTATCTGTTATACCCTTCGAGCAAAACAGACACTCATTGAAGAAGGAGTTACCGAAAAGAAGATTCACTTCGTACCCCTTGGTGTGGATCAGAAAAGGTTTTATCCGAATGAAGAAATGTCCGGATCACTCACGTATTTATTTGCCGGACGACTGGTACCTGAGAAAGGAGTTGTTGAACTCTATGAATCATTCTCCAAGCTCGCAAAGACGAAGGATATTAAGCTTATTTTTGCGGGAGCCGGTGAACTGAAGGAATTTCTCACTGATTCTATTCAAAAAGATCATCTCGAAGACAATATATCGATTATGTCACCTTCTTATGATGCCATGCCTGATGTGTATCGTCAGGCTGATGTTTTTATTCTGCCATCACAGAAAACATCTACCTGGGAAGAGCAATATGGCATGGTACTCGCAGAAGCGGCATCAACTGGACTTTCGGTAATTGCCGCAGATACAGGAGCTATAGGTGAAGTGGCAGGTTCATTTGCACGAATATACAATCCGGGAAATCCTGACAGTCTATACGAAGCTCTCGATGAATTTACTAGTTCAAAAAAGAGAACTGAATTCAGTGCGAGGAGTATATGGTACGCTGGGAATATTTTTGATTCCCGGAAAACCGCCGAGCAAATTGGTACAATATATCGAAAGATATTATCATGATAAGCGCTATAGTTCTTACTAAAAACGAAGAAGCACATATAACACACTGCCTGCAGTCTCTTTCTTTCTGTGACGAAATCCTTGTTATAGACGATCACTCCACGGACAAAACAGTGGAATTAGCAAAAAAAATGAATGCAAAAGTACATGAAAGAAACTTGAATACTGATTTTGCTGCACAGCGAAACTACGCGATGGAGCAGGCTAAAGGCGATTGGATGATATTTCTGGATGCAGATGAAATCCTGAGTCCTCAACTGAAAAAAGAAATGCAGGATGTCACGAAAGAGTATAAAAATGGCAATCCGACAGTCTATTATCTCAAGCGCCGTGATTTCTTCTGGAATCATGAGATGCTGTATGGTGAGACCATGAAAGTCCGTCGAGAGGGCCTAATCCGATTTATGCGCAAAGATGCAGGGGAATGGAAAGGCAAAGTGCATGAGGAGTTCCATACCGATCATAAGACCGCACAACTCCATGGGTTTATCGATCATTATCCTCATCAATCGATCCCATCATTCCTGCAGGAAGTAAATTATTACAGTAGTTTGCGCGCACAGGAGCTCGCAGAAGCAGAACACAAGGCATCGTTTATTGAAACATTTGGAAATCCATTCTTTAAATTATGGTATACCTACATAATCTTGCTAGGTTTTGCTGACGGCCCTTCCGGATTTGTCTATTCATTTTTTATGAGTTTTCATTCGTTCCTTGTACGAGCGAAACTGTATCAGCGGCAGATCTGACATGAATCTTTTTAAAAAGGTAGAAACAGCAGGGATTTGGGCTATCGTTCTTCTTTTCTCACTGGGACAGATAGGCAGACTTTCTTTTCTTTCGCAGCGTATTAACGGCTATTTTTTTGAGATACCTGTTGTTTTACTCATGCTCCTATATTCCTTTTCATATAGACGTGAATTAAGCACTGCAATCAAGCGAAATAAACCTACTGTTCTGTTTGGTGTGTTTAGTATCTTCACCCTTATTCTTTCGTTAGGTAGATTCAACATGCTTGAAAATGCGGTAGGCGCATTATATCTTTTTCGGCTTCTCTATATGCTCTGGTTTTATATCCTGTTCCAGATTGCAGTCAAAAAAAATCATCATCTTAAGATACACGTGCACCGGGCGATGATGACCGCGATATGTATCACTCTTGTTACTTCTATCGTTCAGTACTTTTTCTATCAGGATCTCAGAAATTTGTATTATGAAGGCTGGGATCCGCACCTGTATCGGATGTTCGGGTTATTTTTTGACCCTGTTTTTTCAGGAGCTATTTATGGGTTGATGGGGCTCTATATTTTTTTCAGTTCTCTCTACAAACAAAAAATAAACTGGTTTTATTTATTTTGCTTTATCTTACTCGCGGTCTGCATGTTGTTTACCTATTCACGCGGTACGTATCTCGCTACCATTATCGTTATGGTACTGT
>CAYXCP010000092.1:0-5350 GCA_964463455.1 uncultured Gammaproteobacteria bacterium | reverse complement strand
ATGGTTGAAAACTGGAATGTGGGCATCCGGAATGCAAGAGGGGACTATATCAGTTTTCTGCATAATGATGATCTGATCGCACCCACCTGGTACAAAGAATGGTCAGATGTTATAGCGAAACACAATGCTGGTTTTTATACCTGCTCTATTGCGATTATTGATCAGTTTAATAAGCCTTTATATAGTTGTCACACATTTAGACAAAGTAAATTGATCGCAAAAAAAGACGTGTTTCATGAATTCTGGACTCATTTATCTCCTGCTATCGCACCAACAGCAGCGAGCGTGTATGACATCACCCTTTTTAAAGATACGGGGTATTTTGATTCTTCCAAAGGAACAGAAGCTGACGTCATAAAATTTCTTGAGATATTCGCCATTACTGATGTGTTTTACTTCGATAAAATACTTTTTACCTATCGCTCACATCCCGGGCAGGGCTTCGATAAAGTGGCACAGACCAAATCACTCGAGCGTGAACTTGCCAGACTAGATAATTATTTTTCTATACTAAAAGATTTTTATGAAAAGCAGTTTACTGCAGCAGAGGATATGTGGTTTTTCATACAGTATCCCGTGAGTATGACATTTGCACCGGCAGTTTTATATCTCGCAAAAATGGATTTAGAAAAAGTGAAAGGATATTACAAAACACTCATCAAACATTTTCCTACATTTTTCAACGAAGCAGGGGATTGGGCTATCTTTATCCGCATATTCATCTTCTTTATCGGAAGAGCATTGTTTGGCAAATATATTTCAGGTCAGGATCGCAAACAACTGGAATGGCTATTTCAGATCACTTCATCTTCAAGCTCCAGTCGTATTTGATGACATCATTCTTCAGTGGATCCATGCGTTTTATTTCGTCGGGATCGTGTGCAACGTCGGTTAAATTGGCTACTATCGCTGTTTCTGTGCTGATACCTTTAAATCCGTTCCACACATGTGGAGGGATAGTAACTAAAGAATAATTTTCATCACCAATAAATATCTCCATGAGCTCACCGCGTGTTTTTGAATCTTTACGATCGTCATAGAGAACAAGTTTGATCATCCCGTGAACAACGGCATAGTTAAGAGTCATTTTGGTATGAATATGCCATCCTTTGACAACACCCGGATAGACATAGGAAAAGTAGATTTCACCAAATGACTTAAATTCCGGATCTGATTTTTTGATCATATGTGCAATAAGTCCGCGCTCGTCTGGGATCTTCTTTAATGGTTTGATTGAAACTCCTTCTATCATATTATGTTTCATTGTGTAAATAATAATTATATGTTTTCTTTAGCCCTTCTTCGATTGATGTAGTTGCTCGCCATCCAAGTACCTTATGAGCTTTGGATGCGTCCGCTTCAAGATGCATAATATCATGAGGTGGATATGGATTCATACAATTAACAAATCCTTTCTTGCCACTGATCTGTTCGATGTGAGATACAAGAACTTTAATCTGTGTCGATTTACCAGCACCTATGTTAAACGTCGTATAGCCACTATATGATTCTGATGATAGATATGATAGAGCATTAGAGTAGGCTTTGACGATATCTCCCACAAACGTAAAATCAAGTTTCTGTTCGCCTTTTGAAATAGTGAGCTGCCGATCATGTGCATATGTCTGAAGAATAAGAGGGACTATTTTTTTATTATCTTTCTCGCCGTATGGATAAAACAGTTTGAGCGTAGCTGCGTGAATAGGATGCATTTTTGCATAATAGGAAAGGATAGTCTCAAATGCTATTTTGGTGGCTGCATAATAATTATACGCTTCAGCAGGAGATGTTTCTGATACGGGCTTTTCTGTAAGCGCATACTCAAAACACGTACCTGTATTAATGAAATATTTCACATCATTTTTTACTGCTGCATCCAATAATAATGTCGGAAACGTAATATTTGCCTCGTTCATAGATCGCAGCTCCTCCGGACTAGATTCACGTTTTATATAAAGCGTTGCCGTATGAATGACTGCATCTATGTGATGATTCGAGAAAACCTCTGAGAGATCTTTTTCGTTATCAATGTCGACCGATGAAATCGTGTGAATAGTATCTTTTATTCGCCATATGTCCGATGTGCTGCGTTTAAGAATGGTTACGTTATGATGTTCAGAAAGAAGATGATGTAGCAGATGACTTCCCACAAATCCCGTTGCACCTGTTAATAGAATATTCATATATATTGTACTGAATTGTCATCCCCGACCTGATCGGGGATCCAGTAAATAAGACTAGATTCCGTGTCAAGCCCGGAATGACAGCTTAGATATACCTTTTCATAAATTCATCTATCACACTCTGCATATATTCCATTCTCTTTTTATCTATTCCCGGGAAGACGCCAATCCAGAATGCATATGACATGATCGTGTCTGCATTGACAATCTTACCGACAATACGCTTTTTGAGATTAAGATATGCAGGATGACGAAGTAAGTTACCTGCAAACACATTGCGAGTTCCAATTTTGTTTTTCTCAAGATACTCTGTTAGCTCGTTTCGTGTAAATGGCGCATCGGGATGAACAATGATCGGGAAACCGAACCAGCATGGATCTTCCTTCTTATCTGTTTCAAGGCGAATAAAGAATTGTTCGTACTGTTCAAAATAGGCATACCATTTTTTGTAGTTAGCTTTTCGTGCTTCAATAAAATCAGGAAGTTTCTTTAACTGAGCAACTCCCAGTGCTGCCTGAAAATCGGTGAGTTTGAGATTAAAACCAATCTGAGAATAAATGTACTTGTGGTCATATCCTTTCGGAAGATCACCGAGCTTCCATTTAAATCGTGTGCCGCAGGTGTTATCTTCGCCAGGTGCACACCAGCAATCACGACCCCAGTCTCTGAACTGTCTGTTTGATCGATAGATCAATGGATTATTGGTCACAACCGCTCCCCCTTCACCCATGGTAATCTGATGTGCAGGATAAAAACTGTATGTCGCCATATGTCCAAATGTTCCGACAAGCTGGCCATTAAACCGTGTACCGAGAGCATCACAACAGTCCTCAATAAGCCATAAATTATATTTCTTAACGAGCGGCATGATGATATCCATGTTAAATGGTTTACCAAGTGTGTGAGCAATCATTATGAGTTTTGTTTTCTTCGTTATGGCTTTTTCAATCTTTTCTGCCTCTATATTAAGCGTCTTTAGTTCGACATCAACAAATACCGGTTTTAATCCATACGTGATAGCAGGGTTTACGGTGGTAGGGAAGCCTACAGCTGCTGTAATAAATTCGTCCCCGCGCTTGAGTGCTTTTTCACCAAAAATACTTGAGGTAAGTGATGAGACGGCGAGAAGATTTGCAGAAGAACCCGAATTTACGAGTGACACATATTTAACTCCGAGAAATGTTCTGAAGTCTGCTTCAAATTCTTTTGCAAAATGTCCTTCGGTCCACCAGCAATCTCTTGCGGCCTGAATTGCATTATCAATTTCTTCATTATCAAATACTTTTCCGGTAACAGGTATATATGTTTCACCGGGTTTAAATGGAGGCAACTTAAATGTTCTCATGATTGCAGGAGATCGGCATACCACTGATAAATACGTCCGGCAGTAGACGCTACTGAGTATTTCGGCTTCCAGTCAAAAAACTCAGTTATCTTATTGTAATCGAGTGATTGATAAGGAATTTCATTTTTAGCATTATTCAGAATTTTATACTTAATTTTTTTTCTTATCACATCTTCAAATGCATGTATCAGATCGAGAACTGATAATGTGTCTTCAGATCCAAAGTTAAATGCGTGACCTTTTGCTTTTGCTATGTTTTTAGCGAGGAGTAGATATCCATCTACAACGTCTTTGACATACAGATAATCACGGACAAACGTTCCATCACTTCGAAGTTCGATCGGCTGTTTTTCAATAAGTGCTTTCATCATGCCAGGAATAATGCGTGAGAAGTTCAGATCACCTTCACCATAAATATTGCCGAATCGAGTTGTCACAACGGGTACTCCGTATGTGACGAAATATGAATTACAGATTAAATCTGCAGCTGATTTGGAAACTTCATAGGGATGATCACCTCGAAGTGGATGATCTTCTTTGTATTTTCCTTTTTTTAATTTGCCGTATGCTTTGTCAGAAGATGCGACGATGATTCCTTTTATATTGGGATAAAGCCGTGCACTTTCAAGAATATTGATAGTACCGAGAATATTAGAGTAAAGGGTGCGTTTCGGATTATGATACGCAACATCCACAAGTGGCTGAGCAGCCAAATGAAAAATATATTCAATCTCAAATTTGGTAATGATGTCATGCATTTTTTCAAAATTTTCTACATCAGCACGAACAAGTCTGACTTTTTTAGAAAGACCTTTGGACTCAAAGTAGGTATATGGGTCTTCGCGCTGGTATGTAGAAACGACATGAGCTTTCTGATTAACAAGCTCTTCAATTAAGTGAGATCCGGCGAAACCTGTGCCGCCGGTAACCAGTATGTGTTTGGCAGAAAACGTAGTTCGCATGTGTGAAGCATTATAACATAAAATGCAGCTTGAGTTTATTTCCACTTTTTCCACGGAGGATCTCCTGCATTCCATATTGCTATAAGATCGTCTAGTTCTTTGTGTGTATCTACTGC
The DNA here is from genome assembly GCA_964463455.1 of uncultured Gammaproteobacteria bacterium. Taxonomy (GTDB): domain Bacteria; phylum Patescibacteriota; class Microgenomatia; order UBA1406; family GWC2-37-13; genus JBDKFK01. Next base: position 744 of record CAYXCP010000092.1, on the reverse strand, counting down.
AAACCAGAACCCTTCATGTTTATATAGTGATAATTGTTTTTCAGCAGCCAGACGTTTCAGTCCTTCGTGTTCCATTTCGCCGTTTCTGAGATAACTAAAAAATTTGCGATCAAATACCATATATCCACCATTTACATAATCAGTAAGAACCGGTTTTTCCTGAAAACTATGCACGAGATTATTTTTGTCTACATTTACCATACCAAACTTTGAGCGGGGATGAACGCCTGAGATTGTGCCCAGTGTTTTCTGTTTTTTATGAAACCTGATCAGATCATCGATATCAATATCACTCACACCGTCACCATAGGTGACCATAAAATATTTATCACGTTCAGGAATATATTTCTGACAACGAAGTATGCGTTCGCCGGGAAGTGTATCGAGACCTGTATCAACAAATGTAATCTTAAAAGGATCTGCTTCACTTCGATTTTCAAGATGGTATTTTGCTTTATGTGACCATGTATTTAACGTGAAGTCTGTAGTGAATGCTTTTTGATTAAGGAAGAATTCTTTGATGTAATCTGCTTTATATCCCAGTGCAAGAATGAACTCATTGTAACCATACATCGCGTAGGTCTTCATGATATGCCAGATAATAGGTTTATTACCAACATAGACCATTGGTTTCGGCTTAAACTCTGTCTCCTCCTTCAGCCGCGTCCCCACCCCTCCGCACAAAATGATTACTTTCATAAGTACGAATATTATACTGGAAAATAAGTTGTCGGCCACAAAATA
>CAYXCP010000091.1:0-5392 GCA_964463455.1 uncultured Gammaproteobacteria bacterium | reverse complement strand
AAATCAAAGTAAATAATGAAGAATGGCTGCTTATTGAGCAGAAAGATGTAATGGCTGTCGTAAAGTAATAATTATAATTTTATAGATATATAGATATGGCAAAACAAATAGCATACGGAGCCGACGCAAGACAGAAACTCTTGAACGGCGTAAATCAGCTTGCTGATGCAGTAAGTACAACACTCGGACCAAAGGGTCGCAATGTTGCAATTGATCGTAAATGGGGCGCACCAAACATCATTCATGATGGTGTCACAGTCGCAAAAGAAATTGAACTCAAAGATCCACTCGAAAATATGGGAGCACAGCTTGTTAAGGAAGCTGCTTCAAAAACGGCAGATATTGCTGGTGACGGTACAACAACCGCAACCGTTCTTGCACGTGCAATCGTACAGGAAGGTATCAAGATGATTACCGCAGGTGCCAACCCAATGGTCATGCGCCGTGGTCTTCAGAAAGCAAGTAACTTTGTAGTAGATGAACTTAAGAAAAGTAAAAAAGAAATTAAACTCGCAGATGCAGCAAATGTAGCAACCATCTCAGCAGCCGACCCAGCACTCGGTAAGCTCATCGCCGATGCGTTGAAAAAAGTTGGTGGTAAAGATGGCGTGATCACTGTTGAAGAAGGCAAAGGCCTTGAAACAGCAGTTGAGCATAAAGAAGGTATGCAGTTTGATCGTGGGTATGCTTCAGCATATTTCGTCACCAATCCTGACAAAATGGAAGCAGAGATCGAAGATCCATACATTCTCTTAACAGACAAAAAAATCACCGCAATTGCTGATCTTCTTCCATTCCTTGAAAAATTTGTAAAGGTATCGAAGAATTTAGTAATCATTGCTGATGATGTAGAAGGTGATGCACTCCCGACACTCGTTGTAAACAAAATGCGTGGAACATTCAACGCACTTGTTGTAAAAGCTCCAGGTTTTGGTGATCGCCGCAAGGCAATGATGCAGGATATCGCCGTACTTACTGGCGGAACAGTCATCAGTGAAGATCTTGGTAAAAAACTTGAGAATGTTGAAATTGCCGATCTTGGTCGTGCTGAAAAAGTACGCTCAGACAAGGAAAACACCAGTATCATCGGTGGCAAGGGAAAGAAAGCAGATCTTGAAGCCCGCGTTATGTCTATCCGCAAGGAAATTGCTGCTTCAACTTCTGAATTTGATAAAGATAAACTTCAGGAACGCCTCGCAAAACTGTCAGGTGGTGTCGCTGTCATCAATGTAGGTGCAGCAACAGAAGTCGAAATGAAAGATCGCAAAGAACGTGTTATCGACGCAGTTGCCGCAACAAAAGCAGCACTCGAAGAGGGTATCGTTCCAGGCGGCGCGATCGCACTTCTGAACATCAGTCAGAAGATGAACAAAAAATCTCTTGGCGATGCAGTAGCTGACGAAGTATTCGGCTATGAAATCGTAAAGCGTGCTCTTGAAGCTCCATTTATGAAGCTCATGGAGAATGCTGGTCTTGATGCAGGACAGCTTATTGCAAAAGCAAGAACTGCTAGTGCACAAGGCAAAGGATTTGATGTTATGAGTATTGACAGTGAACATAATGCTGAACCGATCGACATGATTGGTGCAGGTATTATTGATCCTCTCAAAGTTGTCCGATCTGCAGTACAGAATGCTGTATCAATCGCAACAATGATTCTTACCACAGAAGCTCTTATTACCGATATTCCAGAACCCAAGAAAGATGCACCAGCACCTGATATGGGCGGAATGGGCATGGGCGGGTATTAAGAATCGGGAAATGAATTGATGTAGGGGACGCAGATCTGCGTCCCCTGTTTTTTTTTGGATTATAATAAGACCTATATGTCTATACCTGAGGATATTCAACAACTACTCAAAAAGCGAAACGAACTGCGAGCTCAAAAAAAATATCAGGAAGCTGATGCCGTGCGTAATAAGCTAGATGCACTTGGATTTGTCATAGAAGATACCCAAAACGGATCGACACTTGTCTCCGTACAGGCATTGCGCGCAATGCCCCTACGAAACAAACAAACAAGGAAACCAGGTAAGCTTGCACTCTTTGGTTCAGGTGAAACATCGCCCACAGGTCGCAAGGTACATGAGATCCTTGTTAAGGATAAAACAGCTCCTATATCTATCGCTCTTCTTGAAACGCCTGCTGGTTTTGAAGTAAATCCTCACAATTGGTATAAAAAATTAGCGACGATGCTTGAAACAGGGCTACAGAACTATAAACCACAGATAGCCGTTATAGATGCACTTAGCAGCGTAGGAGAACATAGTACCAATAATCCTGAATCGCTACAGGCAATGCTTTCTTCAGACTATATTCACACCGGTGCTGGAAGCCCGACCTATGCAGCAAAGCATTTGAGCGGGTCACTGGCAATGAAGTATATGTCAGACGTTCTCGAAAAAGGAACCGCCTTATCTTTTGCGTCTGCAGCAGCAATTGCATTAGGTAACCATGTATTACCTGTTTACGAAATATATAAAGCAGGCGATGAACTGCATTGGCATACGGGTGCAGATTTCTTTGCACAGTGGGGCATGCATCTGACCATCATCCCTCATTTCAATAACGAAGAGGGTGGTGCTGATATTGATACGACCTACTGTTATATGGGTAAAGTACGATTTGAAAAACTGATAGCATTATTACCTACAGACTCAGTCATTCTTGGTATCGATGAACAGACTGCATGTATCTTTGACTTTGAAACGAGTGAGATCACTGTTTCCGGGAATGGATCTGCTACAGTGATAAGAGGAGAGAAACAAACAGTGTACAAAGCGGGAGAAACATTTGGATTTGAAGTATTGAAATAGCTGTCATTCCCGCGCAGGCGGGAACCTGTCTGCCGCCAGGCAGGTCTGCGCAGATCCCCGATCAAGCCATGCCTATCGGCAGGCAAGTCGGGGATGACATATCATATAATATGAATAAATTTATTAAACATCTTCCTTTTATCCTCGTCATCATCATCTGTATTTTGTTTACTGCGGCGGGGATTGCGATTAATCTGAATAGATTCTGTCAGTACGAAACGGGGTATTATGATTTTGGTATTTTTGATCATGCGTTATGGCAGGCCGCCCATTTCAAAGCTCCTATTATTGATCATTTCCTGGTTCCCGGCAAATGGATCTTTGCTGATCATTTTAATCCAAGTATATTTCTCCTCGTTCCGTTTTACTGGATATGGGATAAAAGCGAGGTGCTTCTCATAGCGCAGGATCTGCTGGTTGGAGCCAGTGGATTTGTGTTATTTCTTATCGGCAAAAAGATTCTCAAAAATCAGTGGATTGCTCTTTCTGTAGTCATTACCTACTTTTTATTTACCGGTCTTCAGAATGCAGTGTTTTCAGATTTTCACGAACTGACTGCCATGACCTTCTTTCTCATGATGCTTTACTGGTGTGTCATAAATGGACGCAAAAAACTGTATTTTGTATTCCTGATTCTGACACTCGGGTTTAAAGAAAATCTCTTTTTATTAGGTGTAGGGCTATCATTTTTCCTGTACTTCTATAATAGAACATGGCGGAAAATAGCAATAGCCACCTTCTTCATATCAGTTATCTGGGGAGTGGCGACTATTAAGTTTATTATTCCTTATTTCTCTGGCGGGATTTATGGCTACTACTCAGATTATCCTAAAACGATTCAAGGTATTTTGTCTGCGCTCGTTACACCATCAGTTAAACCTATCACGGTGTTTCTCACATTCTTGAGCTTCACTTTTTTGCCTTTGTTATCGCCTACCATGTTGCCGATTTTTATTCTTAACTTTGTAAGTCGGTTTTTGACTGACGGCTCAACGCGATGGGGGCTTGGATTACATTACAGTGCAGAGTTAGCTCCTACACTCGCTGTATCAACCATATTGGCACTCGGATTTCTCCAAACTAAAATATCGCGGACAGCTCTCGCGTTTACTACTGTTTTAATGGTGTTTATCAGCTTATTTTTGTACCGGTTTATTCTGCATCCGCCGTTTGGTCTTTCGTATAATAAAGCGTTTTATAAGCACACAAAAGATTTTGCATTTCTCGATGAACTCATTCGACATGTTCCACCCACTGGTTCTGTTGCCGCACAGAATAATCTCGATTCGATGTTTCTGCATCGGGAAGTCTGGATACTCGGTGACAACTATCGTGAGCATAAACCTGACTACATCGTGATGGATGTACGAGACGGACAGAATATCAATAATTTTCTAGGCATTGCGGGCTACAAAAAATTACTCCATAATATTCAGGAAGATGGTGACTATAAACTCATATATAAGAAAGGCGATCAATACATTTTTCAGAGAAGATGACTTACTTTCTGCCAGAATAGCTCTACGCCGTTTGATCCGATTTCATGATGATTGTAATCGCTGTGTTTTAAGTATGCTGCTTTATCAAATAGCGCCATCTCGTAAAAGACTCCTTCGTTATAACACCAGGTGATAAACTGCGCTGCCTTTTGTGGGTCGGTAGGAAGTGTTATCGCTCGCCATCTGCGTGCATGCGAATGAATAAAATGCTTTAAGTCGCTTTCGAGTTTCATATTATTCTCTGCACAGTGATAGAGTTGGTGGAGGGTCGATGCCCATGGAATAAGATGATGTCTTCTCAAAAAAGCCATATTATCATACTCCTGCTGACCTACTGGTTTCGCGAGAAGTAATACAGGTCCACCTCGTTGTTTAGGTTCTGCAAGCACTTTAAAAGCCTGTTCACTTGGTTTGGTAATCTCAATGCCAATAATATGTTTTTTATACAACTGTTCATATGCATCCACAATAGTCCGGTCGTGTGCCGAAGTTATGAGGTCAACATACGGATGTTGAGTCATCTTATACATAAACTGATCGGTGAATGGAGCTGTTTTTGCGACTACATGAAATAAAAAGCGGGGAGAGGTAAGATGCAGTTCCTCAATCAGCGTAGACATATAACCCGTTCCTACGGCAGCACCAGAAATAGGAATTGTAATATGCAACTGACTATTATTTGCCGGATCGAGCTGATGTTTTCTATTTTCAAACTGAGCATCTGACAATTTTTCAGTTAATACGGGACTGACTGGGTACGGGTTTACTTCAAATGGTGAGATCTGTAAATGAGCGTCATGACCGTACTTCATCATTAATTTTTTCGTTTGCTCACTGGGCACAAAAATAAGATCTGCACCCTGGATATACCAGATATGTTGAGGTGTGTCATCGGTCACCTGTACTGCGAGGATGATACGTATATCAAGTGCCTTCATCAATTTTTTCTTAATGGCACCCATTTGTTGTGCCATGCCGTAATGCGTTGCGACAACAACAACCGTTTGAGGGAATTCTATGCGCTGTGATGTAACCGTGAGCATCTGTCTATATAAGTTCTTTGTCTGAGTGCGCAGA
>CAYXCP010000090.1:0-5461 GCA_964463455.1 uncultured Gammaproteobacteria bacterium | reverse complement strand
CAGCCATTATCGCGGCAAAACAATCTCCGAGATATTTATTTGAAGTGATAGAATCCATAACTAACTTTGCCAGTGAAATAGTCGTCCTCGATATTGGTTTGGATAAAGAATATCGTGCAGGACTCGAGAAAAAAGAACGCGTTCGGATTGTAACCATAGAAAAACCAGTCCCCTATATTGAACTCATCCGTGAAGAGTCTAAACAATATGCGGCTCATGAATATATTCTCTTCCTCGATCCAGATGAGATACTATCTCCTGCACTTGCCGAACTTCTGACTGATATACACAAGCAGTATGATTATATCTCGATACCACGCAAGAATATGATCATGCAGAAGTGGATCAAGCATTCACGCTGGTGGCCCGATAGACAGGTAAGATTGTTTAAAAAAAGTGCAGTAACATGGCCAACTCAGATTCATCAGCAACCTACGACCTCGGGAAAAGGATATATTGGTGAAGCAAAAGAAGAAGTCGCAATTATTCACCAGAGTTATGATTCTTATGATGACTATATTACGAAAGCAATCAGGTACGCAAAAGCAGAAGCTCATGAATTAGTTCATGATGCTCAGCCTTACTATCTTAAGACAACAGTTCGCCGCGCACTCGGAGAATTTATAAGTCGCTATTTTGCAGATGATGGATATAAAGATGGTATGCACGGATTTGTCCTCGCATTTACCCAGATGTTTTACTACTTCCTGGTCTATTTCTATTACTGGGAAGGAAAGAAGTATCCGCAGGTACCCGTTGAAGACATTACACGCGAAGCACGCCATTTCTTCAGTCAGGGATTGTACGAAACAAATCACTGGTCAGTAAAACGAAAAACCTCTCTTACGGCAAAGCATGTTACACTCAGATTACAGAATCTGTTATTGCGCATGACGAAGTAGCATATGAAACAATACCGGTATATTCTTTTCACGTTGTGTGTCGTATTTCTTATCATAAGACTCCCTTATCTTGATCAGCTTTTCCTACTCCACGATGAACGCGACATTGTCTTTTCGGGTTATTCTATTGCAAAAACGGAACATGATCTATTTGGTAATTTCATGCCTCTTAGTTTCAATAACATTAGCCCAGATAATCCGTTGTTTGCTATTTATTTTTCAGCATTAATGTGGCTGATTATCCCAATGAAATCTGTATTTGCAGCACGTCTGCCTTACGTGCTGATTACGTCTATACTGCCTTGGCTCATATTCACACTGTTGAGAAAGCTGAAAATAGGAGAAAAAGAAGCGTTACTTACCAGCATTATCTGCTGTTTCAGTCCATGGATTTTTCATATAACCCGTATTGCGATGGATATCCCATTGGCATTTGTGTTGCTCATAGCCGGCATGATCGCATATCTGAGCAAAAAATATTGGGTAACCTATATCACGTTTTTTATGGCATTTTATACGTATCAGGGCTTCCGTACACTCATACCGTTTCTTCTCCTGTACTTGGAATTATTCAATACAATCGTACTCAAAACGAATACTTCTCTGAAAAAAATGATGACCATTAATGTCGTTTTTCTCGTGATCTTATTTGCGTCGATCTCCCTCATCGATCCTAAGGTAACTGCTAACAGATTTGGACAGGTCGTATTTTTAAATAACGAGAAATTTGTACCGGAAGTAAATTTACGCAGAAATTCATCGATCGCACCGCCAAAACTGAGAGCTGCGTTTGATAACAAGATTACCGTAACGATAGATTACATCGTTTCTAATTTTGTAAAAGGACAGGGGCTTCTCTACCTGTTTAAAGACGGCGATTATAGCCCGATCAACGGCAACGGCGTAACTGGGCAGTTCTTTCTACCGTTTATTATTCTGTATTATCTGGGTATTATGGCATTTGGGAAATCGTTTACACGAAAAGATGCCTACATGCTCGGTCTGCTGCTCATCGGATTTATTCCATCGCTTGTCACGAATGTAAGTGCAACCTTTTCGATTCGAGCAATCGTTACAGCTATCGGTTTTTCCTATATCATGGCACGCGGTGGGCTGTTTGCATATGAGCTCATATCAAAACAGAAGATTATGATACGGAAAGCGGTATATGCCGTATTCGTTATTATGTTACTCCCGGGCGTGCTTTACTTTGGCTATAACTATTATCTGCGCAAACCGGTAACTGTTGGTGAATTATTTAATGAGAAAGAACGGCGACTCGCTGGATATTTGAATCAGCATAAAAAGAAAATAATTTTGTACGTGAATGCTCCTAAAGAGAATATTATGTCGTATGCTTTTTTGTATAACGACATAAGCATTACGGATCTCCAGAAGTCACTCAAATCGGGTGAGCCATATAAAACGTCATCACTTACCTTTTATAAATGCCCACCCAAAATGGACTATACGAAACTGCATAACGCGATCGTTGGAGATGGGTGTTTAGATAAAGCTGTGTACGATAAAATGGCTCTTGGGGGCATAGCAAAACATCAGATCGGATACACCGATATATCAGGAAAAGTAGCTTACTTTGTGATGGAGTAAATGGTTGCTGAACTATTCGAATACACTTCTTTAAGTTTCACTGGACACGTTGCAAACCAGTTGGCTATGGGTGCCTGTTTTACATCGTATAGATAAGTCACTTCACTAAGCATGCGACAATCATGATCCATATACTGTTTTAACCGCTTCTCGTATGCAATGCCCGTGAGTCGGAGCTGGACCTGATCGCCGATATATTCCTGCTGTCCGGAAAATGCAGAAACATACGCGGTATCATCGTATGCATAAAGGGGAATAGGCGTACCGCCTTTGTATTTAATATCGCTGCTGAATAACCGGTGAAGGACTACCCCTTTTGGCATCTGTGACAGTTTCGTGAGAGCCTGATGTTCATCGCGCGATAAGTATGACGGTGATGGAAATGATGAGAATCCAGCAACGAGATCAATATTTGCCGGTAGCGTTAAGATGATCACGACAAGAAGCGTGAAATAACCAATTGATTTATTCTTTCTGATTACTTCATAGAGCGCTTGGGCAGCAAATATATTTCCCAAGAATAAGGTGTAGTAAAAAAACTGAATCGTATTCCACCACTCGCCTTTTTGTACGAATAACGATGTCATGGATGTTGCGGCGATCATCGCAATGATAATAAATACATCAAGTCGTTTTATATTCTTTTGAAGAATAGCATTGATGAGGTATCCTAGTCCTACAATACGCGTGCCATAATTCATGAGGAAGAAAAGCAGAAATGTCATGGTCTCTATGCGTATGAGTTTAAATCCAATGCCATTTGATTGCAAAAAGTATCGTGCATTTACGGTATCCTTCATGTAAAGGAGATTCGGATCTTCGATGATTGGATGTATGACAGCAAGTGGTGCGAAACCCAGCACAGAGCCCGTCTGTGATGCCTGAAATGGATTATAAAACAGAATGACGGCTATACCTGCACATACGGCAACGATAAGGCAGGATATGAGCACAACACCTGTTTTTTTGGGTTTAAAAAGAGAGATCAGGAGATATGATCCAATCAGTACCAGACTGACAAATCCCCCATAAAACTTGAGCCCGAGACAGATAAATGCAAGAATGCCTAATATGATTCCTTTTCTGATTGTTAGTTCTGCATCTTTGATGATCGATAATATGGCAAGAATGATGATGAGTGAGAATGCGAACTGAATGTTTATGAGCGATTGTCCCGATTGCATCGCAAGAACTCCCGACGATCCCATGAGTGTTCTGTTGTGGAGGAGAGGTATGATGTACGAGAATGAACTCGCGAAATAGCAGAAGAATAAAAAGATAGATACAAACAAAGGTGAATCATGGAGCTTTCTGGCAAAGTGAATAGCAATAGCGGTAAACAGGACAAACCAGATAAGAGGAAAGATTTTGAAATACGTGATGAGGGGGGGAATGCCAATTTTTGAGAATGCAAAAATAAAGAGATCAAGAAGATAGTTATATCCATTCAGCATTGCGCCCGCGAATGTTGGTGCGACAAACGGAAACGATTTGAAGGCCGTCGCATCTATGGCCAGATGCCATATGCCGTCATGTCCATGAGCTCCCCAGAAAAAGTATCCACATTTTGCGTGATAACAGAGATCGGTACCACTCGGAAAAGCCATCAGAAAATGAAAAAGGAATGCCGGAGCAATCACTAGCAGTGTTATCGGGTGCTTTTTGATATAATCAAAGACATGTCTCATAAGCTGGCGGTGATAACAGTAGTGTATCAGAATTACGATGTTCTGCAAGACTTTTTCAAAAGCTTATCCGAACAGACTGATAAGAACTTCCACCTCTACATTGCTGATCTATCCAAAGATAAAAAGCACATCGATCCTCAACCATTCGAGATGACCGTCATTCCCACGGACAATAAAGGATATGCCTATGGTGCTAACGTTGGGCAGGAAAAAGCATCACAGGACGGATGTGATCAGTTCTGCATCATGAATAATGATACGTATTTTCATAACGAATTTATTGCAGAGGTCAAAAAAGGACTTGCTGCGCACCCTCGTGCTATTGTGACGGGGAAAATATATTACGCTCCCGGATACGAATATCACAAGGATCGTTATACAAAACACGATCTGGGGAATGTAATCTGGTATGCAGGCGGCACGATCAATTGGCATCATGTGATCACACCTCACCGCGGTGTTGATAAAGTAGATAATGGTCAATGGAATGAACCGGGCAAGATAACCTTTGCAACGGGTTGCCTGATTGCATATGACCGCCATGTCGCTGATGTAGTGGGACCATGGGACATCTCCTATTTTCTGTATTACGAAGATGCAGATTTTTCAGTCCGCGCGCTCAAGAAAGATATCGACATTTACTACGAGCCTCACATTGTGATCTGGCACAAGAATGCTCAGTCTACTGAAGGAGCCGGCTCAAATGTTCATACGCGATACCAAACAAAAAACAGACTTAAGTTTGGCATGAAATACGCACCTCTCCGCACGAAACTCCATTTGATAAAGAATGCACTGTTAGGACACTGTTAGGACACTGTTAGGACACTGTTAGGACACTGATAATACATTGTCATTCCTGGGCCGCCTACACGTGGAACCGGGGATCCATGCATTTGCTATAATCTTCTTATTATAGTAATTTACTAAATCACTTATGGTAGACAACTATTCTGTAACCGAATTTAATGAGGCTGATCAGGCGGAAGTAAAAGAATTCGTCTTGCACATTTTACTCACTGAATTTGGATTTGAACCAAATCCTGTCTGGGATGCGGACTTAGACGATCCAGATAAAAAATACAAAGATCAAGTTGAGTATCTAAAAACAAAACTCAAAGACGGTCTTGGCGAAAAAAATCTCGCGGAGGCAATGTACAAAAAAATTCTTTCCACTCGTAGTAGAATCCCGGAGCTTTATGTTGATGTTGCAGATAAGGAGATGGAGAAAAATAATTTTGATCTTGCAGAATTTTTTTA
>CAYXCP010000089.1:1166-5480 GCA_964463455.1 uncultured Gammaproteobacteria bacterium | reverse complement strand
GTAAGGGGAGACGGTCGATGGCTGCTGCATGGGCGGTTCAAACGCGCCCATAAAGTATGCCACAATGGCCGTCACGCCCAATGCGAACAGGATGATAGTCGCCAACGTCAGCAGTTTCCTCTTCATGGTCGAGCCTACCTTTCTTAAGTAAAACTAGCGAAACCGGTTTGTGAATGTGCCGATACCGGTCCTTCCGGGGAACAAGTACGGGGAGAACAGTAATCATTCGGTATTGACAGCATGATTATTATAGGACAATTATATATAAATGTCAATACTATAAGACAATATGAGTACTATAGCTTCGATGATATAAGTATATATGTCATTTCATATTGACAATAAGATGTCCAGCTTCAAATATTACAGGATATGTCAGGGATTCTTGACGGGTTATTTGTGAAAGCGTATAATCAAGGTATGAATGAATCATTTAATCCTCAACTTCTCGAGTTACTGTTTCATCAACTCGGTTTTTCTGAAAAGGAAGTTATTGTTTATCGGGTGCTTCTCGAAAAGGGGGAAGCCGGGGCAGGCGAGATAATCAAGAAGTCAGGATTAAAGCGTGGTATTACCTATGCTGTGTTGTATAATCTCTCAGACAAAAAACTGATCCGTACATTTGAAAAAAGGGGAAAAACGTACTTTCAGGTCGAAAGTCCGCTTCGCATTATGGAGATGGTGGAAAAACGTAAACAGGAACTTGCAGCCATAGATGCCAATATGAAGCATGTTATACCTCAGCTGGTCTCACAATACAAACTCGCAGTAGGTAAACCAACCATTCAATACTTTGAGGGAGAGGAGGGGCTTCTAAAAGTCTTTGACGATATTTATGCACCAAAGGAAGACATTGTATATGGAATGGCAGATCTTGATAGTATCGATGAAGTATTCCCAAAACATATAGATAAGCAACTAGTCCCTGACCGTATAAAGAATAAAGTAACGGCTTATTCATTTTTTCCTAAGTCACCGCTATCGGAGGAATTGCATAACAACGATGAAAAGCAGTTGCGCAAAAGTGTGCTCGTGAATCGCGAAGAATATCCCATGCCTGCAGAGATTGATATTTATCAGGATAAAATTGCGATGATGTCATTTACGAAAGGTGAATTTATTGGACTCCTCATCGAGAACAAAGATTTTGCACAGACTCTTCGAACATTATTTCGGTTGGCGTTTGATAAGCTGAGTAAATAGTTCTATGAGTCCATTGTTTCATGGTTTCATTGTTAAATACAGGGGAACAATGGAACAGTGGAACAATGTCAACTCACAACTCCCAGCATCGTCTCTGGCTGATGGGCAAGATCATCAAAATTCCTTTTATGCCGAAGCACAAATTTATAGGTAATTCTATTTTTCCCGGTTGCAGTTCTATAAAACGATTGTTTATTTAAATCTTCCTGGTAATCGTTTTCTATAAACGTATCGTCATTTTTTATTTTCTGTGTTAACGATTCCATTTCATTTGGGTCGCGAGGCATATTTACGCACTCAAATCCGAAGTACTCAAAAAGAGGAATGATGAATTGGGGCTTTGCAGTAGAGAAAAGCTTTGTTAAATCCTGTGTCTCACTTTTAAAAATGAGAGGAATAATATGCTCAGGTTCTTCGGGATGTTCGGTATGATATTCCGCCAGTTTTGTTTCGTAACTATGTTCGCCAATGGGAAGGGGACCATCTATCTCAAGCACACATCCTTCTTTTGCTGAGGCTGCAAGACTCATAACTGTTTTCAAAATATGTGTATGTTCAATTTCATCATTGAATGGAGACCAGATCAGCATGATACGGTTGTATGTATCAGGCCTTATTTCACCCATATCGCGCATATTCACGTTCAAAAATGTTACATTCGGAGGGATTTCTTTTGGTGTGCGGATATCAAATGAATCAAAACGAATGTCAGGGTTGATACCGTTTATATGGTTAATCAGAGGAACTTCCATGCGTCCTTCGCCATACCCGACAAACGCGATTCGAGCTGGACCTTCTGTAGGCAATAATCCTTCTCCGAAATCGGTATTAATATCTGAGCGGTATCTGAGCTTCTCAAGAACAGGATCGGCAGTTGTTACTCCTGCATCACGTTCGAGCTCTTCATAAGCCGTATAAAACTCGGTCGTAATCTCAGGCACTTTACCTGCGTATGGTGCATCTGACTGTTTTTCCTGATAGGTTTTAAACCATAACTCAAACATGCTACTGAATAGAGCGCGAACATCAGGATCACTTGGATCACGGAAGATAAAAAAAGTTTCTACAGATTTAAATGGAACATGGATATGTTTAGCTGTTTCACCGGTTGTGTCGAGTATGCCTTGAAGGTAGAGACTAAACGCTCTAAACGAAGCATCTATCTGACCAACCTCCTGTTCGTCGAGGTAGCTTTTTTTATTATGTAAGCGAGCTGTTGCTACAAGAAGCGCTTTTGCGCGCTGGAGTATAAGTTGTTCGATTGCCATTGCTTTTTGAGGATCAGATGCCATTGAATAGGCTATCTGTTTTGCATCAAATGCAGTGGTAACATAGTCGAGCACTAGGTTGTGTGTAATATGTTCACGTGGGTGAGCGGTAGCTTCATGTGTGCCTTTATATTTCGCATTCATCGCATAATCGATGATTTCATCACAGTTCCGTGATCCAAATTCACCGGTCATAAAACTAAAAAGTCCACGAATTTGAAAGCGCTCTATGAAATCATACACTTTTGGACAGTCAGCAAGAGGTTTACCATCCATATACTTCCAGAGCTGATAATAGGTAGCAATGGGAAACATTTTTCGGAGTACTCTTGAGGGAAATAGCGTTCAAACTGCTTTATAAAATCAGGGGCATCCTTCAGAAATGCAGACATGGTGTCAATATCGGCATTTTCTTTTGCTTGAGGGCTCCAGATGAGCATATCTGCAAAAGGGATTGGGGCGGCTGTTACCTGTGTTTCAATTTTGCTGAAAGTTCGTGGATTTACATTATAAATGGAGATAGGTTCGCCTTTATTATTAAATGCCCCCATGACACCAAATGTCAGTTCTTTCAATTTCACATTGTCTCCTGGTGAAAGTCCCTGCAACGTTATATTCTTTCCAAAATAATGAACAGTTCCATCTGACTCTAAAGCAGGATCTTCGTGGAGTTCAGGTCGTGCAGCAAGCATCTCTACCATATCAGCGGTGACACCGGTGTCGTACCAGTAATCATGAAGCGTATCGGCAAATAGTTGAGGATCACGGTTTATTGCTCCTTTTGTAATCCATTCAATAACAGGCATGAGTGCATTTCTTCTACGGCTCGATGTAACAAGTGATGTCTCGAATAACTGAGGGCGAACAAACTGTGCATCCTGTACTGTTTTGCGCATCAGTGTGTCTGTGAGAAGTTTAATAGTAACTTCAGGTGGATTTGCAGAAGCTATAAAATCAGCAATATATCGCGTTAAGTAGAGAGGGGTTGGCGCAGCTCTCATATCTGCTTCGTCGCCGAGAATCCACCATTTTTCTAGATCTTTAATTGCCTGCATTGCAGCCGCATTTACTTGTGGCAATAGTTCAGGTCGTTGTTTTGCAAGACTGAAGGCGAGGCCAGTAGCGTTTGCCAGAGCTGCAAAACCTTGATGAGTCAAATATGCCTGATCTTCAATATACTGCCCTTGTTCCCGATGATCATACACATCGTGAAATGATGGCGTATGGACGCGCATGGGAAGTACCGCATCATGGTACTGGTAGAGTTGATATAACTCATTAAACACGTGGGGAAGTTCATCCGCAGGTCGTTCTGTATTTATGCGCACCCAATCGGCCATTGTGCAGTCAGTGTTTATTCCGTGCAACCTATCCAGTTGAAGGCCTGCATGCGCATCGATAATATCAGAATGGTCGAGTATAAAAGTTAACTCGCGGACAATCTTATCCTGGAATGATGGATCCATATGAAGAAAGTTCTGTTCTATCATCTCAATACCTTGATTGTGAGTGAGTTGCGCAACAAGAACTTCGGGAATATCTTTTTCTGTTGAGGGATCTATTTTTTTGAACGCTTCACGGCGGAACACTACAGGATCAATCTCTATCTGGTTACCTCTGCGTTCTGCTGTGGGATCCATACACTATTATATTCTAGTTCCATGCTGAGAGTATAGTAAATATAGAATTAACATTGATATAGTATGATATAATCTTCCTACGAAACAGCAGTTGCTGTTTTACAGCTTCAATGAGGAGGATAGTATGCGTGTCATTCGAATGTTGGGCATAGGTGTTGTGATCGGTGTGCTGTTGTATATGTATTACCAGATGCATGTGGATC
>CAYXCP010000089.1:0-1156 GCA_964463455.1 uncultured Gammaproteobacteria bacterium | reverse complement strand
GCGAAGTCGCGGTGTTCATCGTTCTCATGTGGATCTGGATTTTGCCGTTCATGCCGGCACGAAGGCGACGCCGGGATATGATCGTTCAGATTCTGAATGATCACCCGAGAGACGCATATAGCGCACAGGCGCTCACTGATAAGCTAAATGATGTCGAGCGGAAACGAGGCATCACACCTTGTTCTACTGTGAGAGAAGTCATCGATAGCATATATTTCCTCATGTCGGCGCGCCGCATCCGGTACTCGGCAGACCGAAGCAGGGTGACAAAGCGCTAAGATTCATCATCAACAATGTTGCTGACGCCAGGCTAAGCCTGGCGTCAGCACGATTCTTCGCGATACCGTGTTGCTAGGTTCAAAAGTGTTACCATACAAGAGTAGAAATTATGGTGCACGAAGTATGAACATGGCAAGTAAAAAAGAGTATCTACAAATGATGCGAGTGAGGTATCAAAAAGCAAAAGGGAAAGAGAAAACACGATTAATAACGGAGGTGTTGGAGATGGTGAAACTTCAGCGAAAAAGTGTAATCCGTGCTCTCAATCGGAATCCAAAAACACGTGTTTTGAAAAGAAGTCCACGATATATTTACGGATTGGAGTTACAAAAGCCACTGAAAAGCATATGGGAAGCAGTGGGAAAACCCTGTGCAAAACGACTTCAACCACAGATTGCACCAATGATCAAACAGTTACAGAGATTTGAGGAAATTACGGTGAGTGAAGGACAAGAAAAATTGTTGTGTAAGATGAGTAACTGGACCATTAATCAGTTGTTAGTTGAAGAACGAGAGAAGCTCAAAGAGCATGGGATTTCAGGGACACGAAGATCACCATTGCTCAAAAGTTTGATTCCCATTAGTACGAATCATAGACACGTAACAGTGCCAGGACACATCGAAATAGATTGTGTATTACACTGTGGAGAATCGTTGAGTGGGACCTACGCAGAAACCGTAAATAGCCTCGATATTCATACTCATTGGAACGAAAAACGGATGGTTTTGAAGAAGACAAAAGGAAAAGTCATTGGGGTGTTGCACCATATGAGACAGTACTATCCATTTCCTTTGAAATCAATTGATTTTGACAACGGATTCGAGTTTGTAAACTGGTCAATGCATGGATATTGCACAAGAGAAAACCTTGCATTTA
>CAYXCP010000088.1:0-5514 GCA_964463455.1 uncultured Gammaproteobacteria bacterium | reverse complement strand
GTAAAGCTTGCTGTTGGAGCTGCTGAGTATGAAACTGACATAAACATCAACGCAAATATTAAAAACAGTTTTTTCATTTATTTACCTTCGTTTCTTGTTCCGAAAACTTTTACTCCACCAAATGCTGCGATACCAGTGACTATAAATGTTCCAACCTGAATAGGATCAATAGGATTCATTTTATAACACATATATCCCGCCATCGCAATTACAGATAAACATCCTATAACAAACATAAGTCTGGTACTACTATTCTGACCTGGACCCTCTTGTAAAAAACCAGTTCTATTAAGTAACTGCGTTTCATATATCTTTCTATTTTCTTCAGACAATTGTTTAATATTCATTTTAAAACCTCCATCCGTATGTAAGTGTCGCGCCCACGAAATATACAGGCTGACGAATATTGTTAACATCTACTCCAATACCCGCGCTCGGTCCTATTGAAAATCCCATGCGCTTAATATTTTGTTGAAATCGAATAGTATCAAGTCTTGAATTGTCTACTATTCTTATTTTCTCCCTTTTATCGATATATACAGCATCATAATCTATATTTTCTGGAAACTTTTCATTACTGCATTGTGTTATAGATATTTTTGAGCTGTCACTTAACATTACCGGAAAAGAGATACATCTATTAGAATCAACTACAACAGGTTCTTTATTTAATATTACAGTATCAATTTTTGTAAAATACTTTACTTTGTCAACTAATATTTTCACTGTGTCTTTTTTAACTTTAATTATTGTATCTTTTACTGTTATTTTAGATTCAACAGTATTCACAACTACCTCGGGCTTTCGAGCTGAGTATCCTATCACAAGACCAATAATTAAAGACAAAATAGAAATAAATAGCAACGTTTTTAAGTTCATTTTTTATTTCCGTTCCACCTTCTGACTGCATCCTCTGCAGCAGACTGTTGTTCTGGAGTAGTAATCTGTTTTAAAAGTTCAATTGCATACTGCATTTTGCAATCAATCCTATTATCAATATATGCGTTTATTCGGTCCTGCGCAATTGTTGTTAATGAAGAAATTGCAATTATACTTCCTGCAATGCCACCCAATACTGCCAAATTAACCTTTTTCTTTGGTTTTGTTACCATGATGTTTACTCTTCTGTTGATCTTAGGTGCTTTATGGCTTCGTTTGCCTTCATTAATTGACTACGCTTTTCATATAATAATTTAATTTTTTCCACATTAGCTTTGCTTACTTTTCTGATTTCTTCTGGAGTATAACCAGCATTTCGATATAATTTATTGACACTGAAATTCCTTGTCTTTGCAATTTCCTTATTAACCATAATAATTGCAGAATCAATATCAGTTCCCCACTCACCAATTTTACCGTAAAAACTCTTGGTTACTGGCATTCTTTCAAGTCCGAATCTCTCCGCATCAATCTTACCCATTGCGATATCTGCAAGCCATAGAATATTCTTTGCGGTACCTGCTCCAACTATCTCAATCTCATGCTGCATCATAATAGGAGAAATGTTAAGAGCCTTTCCAATTATCTTTATGGCTTCATTTGTCTTTTTATCGTACCGTTCCCCGGCCGCAAGAATCGCTTTATGATACGGTTTCTCTATTTCACGGTTCCAGTAAAGATCGTAATTCGCTATCGGCTCAATTATTAATCGTAGTGAGACCGGTATACTTGAAACATCAATAGGGGATACATCACTGAAAATCTGCTTTATTACCGATGCATCATCCTTATAAACAGTTCCATAAAGTTTTTCCATAGTAATCTGAACAGGATTCCCGATAAATTTTACTATGTGACCTTTTGGAATCTTTATCCATGTTTTTTCGTCAGGATTCATGATAATAAAATTATTAATCTTATCTTGAAGTGGTACTGCCTTATATCCTTCTTTGTCTTTGTTCCACAACCAAAAAGCCATCATCGTACTAAAGATGTAAAGAAATGATGCAAGAAGAGCTCTCCTAGGATCATCTTTAAATGTTCTAACCATTTTGTCGTAACCCTGAATCGCAGCATTAATAAATGGTATTAGTTCATTTGCAGTTCTTCCGTAACTCCCGAATCTTTGAAAATCTACGGTAGCCTGTCGAGCAATATGAATAGCTTCATCAGCGTTATATACATTCGAATTGTACCACTTCAACCATTCTGGCATTCCAACTACCGCCCTCCGATAAGTCCCGATACGGGAAGCCATCTCAGAAGCCTCTCCCATCTTTGATATTATATCGAATGGCATTTTCATTACTGTCCATGCGCTTTCTAAAGTGCCTTTTAATACCCCTGCTTCTTTCCAGTATAATTGGTCAAGAAACTTACCGTACTTATTTCCGTACTTCAAATCTTCTACGCTCTTTTCGAATCTTCGAGTTCCTGATTCAACGCTATCCATTCCACCGCCTAAGCGATAGTACTGCTTATACATATCACCATTTGTGATATATTCTTTTAATCCGATAAGGAAATCATACACCGGGATAGTACCAGCGTTAAATGCTGATTCCTGATTATCACGCACAGGGTTAGGTACAATAAATCCAATATTCAGCGTTACCGCACCTTTTCTTAAAATGCTCATTGGAAGAGTGAATATCCTGAACCAGGTAGGGAACATGGCCGGGTGCATATTTTTAATCGCATCTGCAACCTCTTCCGGGCATCGGTAAGAAACTATCTTTCCTTCCCGTAAAACCGACACCACTTCCCGGTCCTGTGGTACATGCCAATCCTGTACCCAATTGTCTTTTTCCTTAGTCATTATTCCGGAAACATTTGAAGGTTTAAACCCTATCAATTCTCTAAGATTATTATCAAGAGCTATCCTTGTCTCAAATTCCATAAAAGCATTCGGAGCAATTGCCTGCAAGTTCTCCCGGTCAGTAATGTACATAGAAACGAATTCAGCAAACTTTTCGTTTCTGTTTCTGCAGTACGCCACATAAGAAGCAGGCACACTCAAACCAAGATACCTTGTATCTGCTACTTCGTTAAGCTCGTCAACAAACCCGTCAATGAACGGATCTACCCATTTACTGTATTTTTTATGCAATTGATGTCCGAGCTCGTGAGAAAATTGGCTCTCTGTTGCTCCAATCATCAATTCTATTTTATTCCCGGCAGATTTCCCGAGAACTTTCTTCATCTTTCCACCAACAAACCCGGCAACCCTCGGCTTCTCTTCTACTGTGATTCCGAGTTTATTTGCGAATTCTTTAAGTTTCGGGCGAAGAATCATATCTACTTCACCACGATATTCGATAGTTCCAACCTTTACCCACTTCGGAGGTACTTTCTCAAACATTTTTCCGAGTTCTGGAGATGACTCTGCAAAATCGATAATCTTATTCATAACATCAGCACGATAAGCATTCACAAACGTCTCATACGAATTCTGCATCATATTCTGAAGTGGTTCAATAATGCCAGCTCCGGATGTAGAACCCTGGATCCTATTTATTCCTTTTCCAATGTTGGTATACTTCTCACCTTTTGGAATATTAAGCTTTGTGTTTTCATCTACATCACGGTAAAATGGAACATAATAAGGCTCTGCTAAATTACTTAATAATTCATCATCAATTACTCCATGGTCTCGTTTTACCTGCAGAAGCTTTTTGTTAAATTCCCACATTCTAGGAGCGATACGATTTATTTCTTCAGAAAAAGAATGTGCCCCCGTCTCAACGAATTCTACTACTGTTCTAGCGTCATCAACACTAATACCGGCATCAATATAGCTATCCTTATTTTCATAAAGCCATACCGTTCTTTTTGCGATAAGATACTTGTTTAATTCAGTATAGACCTTTGAACGGATTTTCCCTGGAAGTGCATCAAGAATATTGGTCATATTATCTTCAATAAACTGCTTTGCAATACCCCCAGCTCCCCTGACCTTGCTTATTGCAACATCAATAGTCCGTATTTTTTTACGATCGGCCCCGATATCATCAGCCCATTGATCTTCTATCTGAGATATCGGCCATGTAAGATCTACAATTTTCTGGTAAAACTTGTTCTTTGCATCAAGGAATGATAGTCCCCGGCCAGTTTTCTTAGATACCATCTGCTTACCAATTCTATTTGAAGCAACTGCATATTCTGATTTTTTACCATGTGGAGCATTCTTAGTTGTTTCAATAATGTTTTTTACCGGCATTGGATCCAGTTCAGGAGAGAGAGGTGCTGAGAACTGTTCTTTCTCTGGCTCCATTTCAATAGGAGCAGACGCATCCTCTGTTTTCGCTGCAAGATCACGTACTGGCTTTGCCTGCTTAAGAATATTACTCATTGCAGATACGCTTTTTTCATTATCTGTCGGGACAAAATATCTCTTACTGAAAGCAATAATCTCGTTGAATAGTCCCAATCCTTCCATTTGCTGTGCTGTTACGTACGAACGTCCGGGATCAAGCTCAATTCTGTCTTCACCCATTACTCTACGTTCAGATATCTTCCAACCATTATCAAGTTCTATAATCGATCCCGATTTAATAAGATCTACCAACTCCTGTGGAGAAGCCGAGTAAATGTTAGAACCTATCCCAAAATTCTGCTTTATTTTTGGAATGTAAGTACTACTTACTTCAACACCAATAAGAGATCGGCCATCATTTAATGTGGCTCTCTTTATTTTTCTACCCTGTTTTGCATCAAAGAAAATCTTATTGTATACCGGGAAAATTGATCCTGTAATAAGGTGTGTGGTAACAGTTTCAAAGTCTGGAATTTTATCATATTCCTCTTTCCAAGATTTTTCTACTTCTTCTTTTGTGGCTTTCTCATATTTTTGCATAAAATCAGCACGGCTGATAGTTGCATGAGATCCCCGGGGACCATAAATAGAAACTTTATCATCCATTTTCCAGAATCGATACAGGTATCCTCTCTGACTTATCTTATTTTTTGTTTCAAATAAATCAGCAGTCATTTCCCTACGATCTTGAATTAATTCCTTATTCGTCTTTTTTTCGTATTCAATAGTTACTAACTCGGTTTTTATACCACTAGATTTATCTGCGTTTAATACTACAGGTTCTCCGGTAGACCGTATATTTTCACCGGTAATTTTTTCAACTCCAGTATCAAATGTACCGGTTTGCTTTGCATGCTCAACATTATCTTTATATTTAGAATAGAATTTGTAGAATGCTTCATTCTGCTTATCAATTGGAAGAACCATTATTCTATTAAGAAATCCGGAAACATCCTGGGAGATTGCTGATTTTATATTACCTTCTTTATCGTAAGCATTCATCCTGATTAAATCAGCCTGGCTAAGTTCTCGGATTGTTTGCCCTAATGCGGCAGTACCGTATGAATCGGTAATATCTTCAATACTAAATATTCCACCGGAAAGAGATTCGCGCTCTCCCTTAGAAATAGCTCCTAATGATGCAAGACGACTCTGGATGGTATTTATAAGTCTTTGCTGACTTGCAATATCAGTTTTTACCAGAACTATCTCAGGGGCAGATGCCTGCATTGTTCTATGAACACGTCCAAAAGACTGCA
>CAYXCP010000087.1:0-5588 GCA_964463455.1 uncultured Gammaproteobacteria bacterium | reverse complement strand
TCTGCATACACATGAAAGAAACTGATCATATTGGTATTGAAGATCTCACTCACATTCAAGGCATTTTTCAATCGCGAAAACAGGCAAAGGAATATATGAGTGAACTGGTAGGATCGCACGGACTATGTGAAATGAAACTGGGACTTTCAAAAGGCAAAGGCGCGTGCTTTGCTCATAAACTCGGACGATGTAAAGGGGCCTGTGTGGGAAAAGATAAGCCCGCCATTTATAATGCCCGTTTTGCATTGGCATTCGTTCGCAGAAAGATAAAGGAATGGCCGTTCGGAGGACCCATACAATATATTGAGCGTAGTGCCGCAAACGGTGTAAGCGATGTATTTACTATCGATAAATGGTGTATTATCGGCTATAGCCATTTTGATCAGGATGCAGAAGATAAACAGGGATATGATTATGTATTTGATTTAGATGTATACAAGATTCTTAAACAGTTTATTAATGATCCTCAAAACAGAAAAAATATCAAGCCAGTCATCCCTTTTACACCTTAAAGGTGTAACGTATGCTTTTACTGTTTTGACTGGATCCCCGCTCTTCGCTACGCTTCGGCAGGGATGACAGTGGAACCATGAAGCAATGGAACAATTTAACTGTTTAGCAATGTTACATAATCTCTTCTTTTCGCTGGCGGACGTAGGATATCCACTCCTCTACTACTTCGATGATCAATTTAAACGGAGCTTCGATGATGAAATCAAATATCACAATGAAGAAGTTTAATCTGCCGATCTGGGTGCTGAAAAATTTACCAAGTGACAGAATAGGCATAAAGAAAAAGTCTACTATAGGCGTCAGAATGCTCTCTTTTACGAGCAATCGATATTCATTGACTACCTGTTTAATGCGATAGGAGAAGAATGTGATGACACTTACGAAGAACACAAAAAGTGCTTGGCTTACCAGATTAAAATTAATCATATTTAATCCTTCATGAATCAGAAAGATTGTTATGAAGAACGTCATTGTGTAAAAAATCGTAAAGCCAAATACCAGTATCGGTTTCTTGACTTTCATTTTCTTAGACAGATTCATCACCTTTGTCGTTTCAAACGACTTATCATTATCGATAATATCGATAATACGCTGGTAGATACGTACCGTGTTATCTTCACCCGGGAGCTTTGACATCAGGACAATAACAAGCATCAGTATCGGTGGAAACACGCTGTTTATGATGATTGATGTATAGTTTACTTCATGATACAGCCACATAGAAATAGGATATTCCAGAATAAGCGCAAAAATCATTTTTGTTGCAAAGATATAGATCAGACTCTTTATGGCAAGACCACGAAGTCGTGCGGAAGCCTGTGCATATTTTTCACGGCAGATCATATCAACTTCCTGCCACAGATCCTGTTTCTTTGTCATGATCTGACCTGCTAAATTACCCTTCTTTTTGAGAAGATCAAATAAGACAAGGTAAGGAGGAAGCTGTTTACGAATAAATCGAGTCAATGTTTCGGCGTAGGGATTCTTGATCATCGCATCAATCTTTTTGAAAATCTGAGGTAGATCGGTAGCGAGTGCCTTTACCTGTTCATCGGTATATTGAGACAGTGGCTGATAGAACGTTATAAATAAATGATATCGCTCGTACGGTGTATCACTTTTACGATACGCTTTTTCGAGAGCTGCAAGGAAAAATGCGTCTTTTTGCTCGGGAGTTATATTATCGATGCTTACCTTTTTACGAAGAGTCTGGTACAGGAAGTAATTAAAGCTTGAATTACGATAGGCAACATCAGGGGTGAGTGCTTCTTCGATCTCACACGTAAGAAGCTCAACAAGAAATTCTACAAGATATCGTTGCGAAGATCCATCTCTGCCTGTAACCATCATTTTCCTGAGACCTATATATCTGTTTATGATCTTCTGAATATGGTCGATATCTTCTTCACCAAGCGAACCGTTTGGATAGTAGCGAGCCCAGGTTAGTTCTCGTAGCAAGTTTTCAGCCTCACCTTTTGCGTCAGCGTTTAATGCCATGCGGCGATTAAGGATACGCTCAATGGCTGCGCGGAGTACAAGGTGGTCCTCACGATATTCTATAGCATTACGTACTTTTTCGTAAGCTAATGCAAGAAAAGTTACTGTCTGTGAGACAATGAGCTTTGATATATCATCGGGCCTTGCTCGTGGTTTTACTGTTTTGACACTTTGCAATAGAGCCTCAGTATAAGGTGAAAGTACGATCGGCTCCGGAGGAGCTTCAATGATCTTTGCTTCCTGCGGTGAAGGTGTCAATTGAGCATCGGGCATAGTGAATGAATTATATGATAATTACACTTCTCAAGCAATAGCAAAGGTACTTATTCCTTCGCATGAGCGCCTTTTGACAGTATAAAATCAATCAATTCTTCCAGTTTTGCTTTCATTACTTCTTCTGAATCAGCTTCGACATTCAAGCGCAGTAATGGTTCGGTATTTGATGAACGGATATTAAGTCTCCATTCTGGATAATCAACCGAAATACCATCAAGCCATGAAACGGTTGCATCCTTATGCATGGTGCCTATTTCTTCCATGAGATCCTTTGGATTCTTGCCTTCTGGGAGTTCGAAGTTATATTCACCTGATTCATATGATGAATGAACACCTTTGACAAGCTCTGAGATAGTCTTGTTTTCACGTCCCATAGCTTCGAGGATATAGAGTACTACGCGGATAGCATTCTCGCATCCACCTGATTCTCTAAAGTAAAAATGACCTGATGATTCTCCTGCAAAAGCAGCGTGTTCATTATTAAGCTGTTCGGTAATGAGTGCATGACCTACTCTACTGTACAAAATCTCGCCGCCGTATTTGTTACCAATGTTTGTTACGTTTTTGGTATAGCGTACATCAACCAGAACACGAGCATTTTTTTCACACGTGAGAATTTCTTTGGTGATAAGCGAACTGATCATGGTAGCGGGTATAATTTCACCTTTTTCATCTATAAAGAATACACGGTCACCGTCGCCGTCTGGTGCGATACCCAGGTCAGCTTTTTCCTCTACTACCTTTTTCTGCAGATCTGCGTGCAATTTGAACTGAAGCGGATCGGCCTGATGTACCGGGAATGTGCCGTCAAGTTCAAAGTTCATTTTTACGAGTTCACATGGCAGATGTTTGAATAGTTCAGTGAGGTATACAGATCCCATTGCATTTGCTGCATCAGCAACTACTTTGAACTTTTTGATTGATACGGGCTTTACGAGTTCAATAGCCTTCTTAACTTCTTCTTCCAGTACTCCTGGCTTATCATGGATTGATCCGCCATCTTTGTATGGGGCAAAATCTTTTTCGAGCGTAATACGTTTTACTTCATCCATACCTGTAGTTTTTCCTACTTTTTCAAGGATGTCACCTTTTGCACGAACTATCTTAAGTCCGTTATATTCCTTCGGGTTATGTGAAGCACTTATCTGAATGCCTGCATCATAACCGTAGTTTTTTACACTAAAGTAAATGGTTGGTGTAGTTACGAGTCCCATATCATAGACCTGAGCGCCCATTTTTTTGAGTTCTTCTGCTACAACATCACGAAGTGATGGTGAAGATAAGCGCATATCGCGGCCAATAGTAATGTTGAGTGAGTCTTTTTTCATGGTGCGAAGAAGGAACGTATAGATACCACGGATAATGTCTTTTACACCCTCTTCATCAAGTTGTGAAGGGTAAACGCCGCGGATATCATATGCTTTAAAAACAGAAGGATTAAGTGCCATAATAAAATATAAAATTATTAATGTATGATACTATCATATCATATTCTAGAGAAAATAACAAAATAGAATGTCTAATGATTTTGCTATGCCATGAATGTTAGCTCCGGTTTTAAGCGTCACATCAATCCGCGCTAACCCATCGTAAAACTGTTCTAGCTTACCATCTTTCCAATGTGATGCCTGGTTGCTCAACTTTCCTGCCTGCCAGGGTGCTAATCCAGGTATTTTTAATTTGTGTTTTGCCAGCATTAAACTTCTGACATGCTTACATAACATGGCGAATATGAACCCTTCATCCTGTCTGCCTGCTAGCGCATTTAACTGTTTACTTGCGAGTTTCAGATTGCCCGGATATATAGAATCCATAAACATAAAAATAGTTTCAGCAGGTTTGAGTTCCTTGATGGTTGCCGATTTGAGACCGGTTATTTCACGTGCAGTTATTTTCTCCCAGTCTATCCAGGTTACCATGTCGTCACGTGCCAGATCATCCACAGATTCAAGTAGTTTTTTATTTTTCTTTGATTTAAATGCTTTTACGGCATTTTCAGACACATACACTGTTTGTGTTGCGAACAAACCCTGGCTGTGTGACATCCAAGTGCGCAGATCATCAAGTTGCGAAGAAGGTACCTGCTTAATCTCCCATCCTTTTTTACGATAAGACTCATTGAGCTCATTAAAATAATTACGTGAGGTAATGACATCCTCTCCGCAGATGATGGTTAACATATGTATATTGTAGCATTGTTCCATGGCTTCATTGCTCCATTGTTAAGACTCAGTGGAACCATGAAACAATGGAGCAATGAAACAATGGAACCATGAAACAATGAAACAATGAAACAATGAAACCAATCAGTATTTAGTTTATAATGTTTTTATGTTCGATCTTATTTCCATAGGCAATATCGCAGTAGACATGTTCTTTAAAGGAGAATCGCTCACCTATGAACATGACAGGTTCCAGCTTGCGATTGGTGGAAAATATTTTGTTGACGGATTTCACCAGGGCACAGGTGGGGGTGGCGCAAATGTTGCAATTGGGGCTTCACGAAGCGGTGTTAATGCTGCTGTCTTAGGAAAAATCGGAGAAAATGCATTTAAAAAAATAATACTTGATGACTTAAAAGCTGAAGGTGTTGATGTAAGTTTATGCCAGATGGAAAAGGAATACCTCAATGTTTCTTCTATTCTCATTTCTCCTTCCGGCGAACGATCCATCATTAATTTTGACACACCACATCAGCATATACTCAAGTCAACTCACTCACTTATTGAACTTAAAAAAACAAAGATGGTATATCTGGGCAATTTACCCGATGTATCGTTTACCGAACGCGAAAAAGTACTGCAGTTTTTGCACACACAGAACGTACCAATCGCCGTGAACTTGGGTGTTAAGGATTGCCGTCGTGAAACACAGCAGATTGAGAAATTTATGAATCATGTAGATATCATCCTGGTGAACGGGCATGAATATGCAGACCTCATAAAGAAAGAATATCACCACCTTGATTTTACCCATAGACATACATATCAGGTGCCGTATCTCAAAGATAAACTGATAGTAGTTACCGATGGTGAGATGGGAAGCTACGCATTCAAAGATAACATCATTTATTATCAGAAAGCCATTCCGGTGAAACATATAGTCGACACGACCGGTGCCGGTGATGGTTTTGTAGGGACCTTCCTCGCATACTACATACAGACTCAGGATATACAGGAGTCGATGAATAAGGGCGCGCACTATTCTGCGAAGATTTTAGGAAAACTGGGAGCAAACTAGCTCCATTGCTCCATTGCTCCATTGCTCCATTGCTCCATTGCTCCATTGCTCCATTGCTCCAT
>CAYXCP010000086.1:0-5704 GCA_964463455.1 uncultured Gammaproteobacteria bacterium | reverse complement strand
GGCCCTGTTATAACAGGACTCCAAAAAGATGGTATTCCTGCCGAGAAAATAAAGGTAATAGACTCTAAAACACCGCTATATGAAAAAGAGCAGTGGCTACGTGAAGCTGATGTTGTTGTATCCGCCGTAGGACGTTCACAGTCTGAAGGCGCACATTTGTTCTCATCTAAAACAATTTTGATTGATATTGGTATTCATTTTGACGAAGACAAAAACATACGAGGGGATTATGATGAAGAATCAATTCGTGAGATTGTTGCGTACTATACCACTACTCCTGGTGGGATCGGAAGCTTGATTGTGGCGTATTTGATGGATAACGTGATACGTGCTGCGGAAACAGTAACGGGTTAAATTGTCATCCCTCGCGAGTTACAGCACGACCTGCCTGCCGGCAGGCACGGCTTGTTTCAGCATCCCTTTATTTGTGGGATCCCGAAATAAATTCGGGATGACATGGACAGATCCCCGGTCATGTAGTATATCTTGTACCGACTCCGCCGAGTATCCTCGATGCAATCGGGACCATGGATGACAGTAGAATAATGAAAAGAACTCTTTACTGCAAATACTTCTTTATGTTCGCGTTGTGCTCTTCGAGTGTGACGGCGAAGTGTGTGACGCCTTTGGTATCTGCGAGATAATACCAGTAAGGCGTATCAGGATTTGCATTCACGACTGCATGCAAAGATGATAGGCTAGGATTGCAGATCGGGCCTGGTGGTAGTCCTTTATTTTCATATGTATTGTAAGGTGATTTTATTTTAAGATCATCAAGGAACAAGCCTTTCTTCCACCAAGTCTTTTCATCTGCCTGATACCCTAATGCGTACTGAACTGTTGCATCAAGCTGAAGAGGCCAATCCTCATTAAGTCGTTTCAGAAAAACGCTTGCAACCTGCCGACGATCATTTTCTGTGCGGGCTTCTCTTTCTACCATTGATGCAAGTGTAACAACCTGTGCTTTCGTAAGACCGAGCTTTGTTGCTTTGGCTGTAATTTCCGGTGTAAACTTACTATTCATCGTATCAGTAAGTATTTTAACAATAGTGTCTACATTTGATCCAGCAGGCACGAGATAGGTGTCAGGGAATAAATATCCTTCAGGGGCCGCATTGATAAATTCGATTTCCTTGATAGGAAACTTTGTAGCTACGATATCTGCAATTTCTTCTTTACGAAGGCCTTCAATAATGGTAACCCACTTATCCGTCGTTCCATGGGTTAATGCTTTTGCGATTTCTTCTGCATTCATTGATTCTGACAACCTGAATTCGCCATACTGTATAGACTTTTCGATACCTAAGCGTTTTACGATTGCATAGAAAATAAGCTTACTTCGGATAAGATCATTACTCTCCAGATGTTTAGATATGGTTTCCAGATTTTCTCCCTGCTCTACTACAAAGATTTTGGGAGCATTATTATTTTTATTTACGGGAAGCATGCCTTCCTGGTAATATAAATAACCTGCTGTTGCAAACACACCGATGATTATAAGGACTATAAGTGATTTAGGTAATTTCATATATAGGAAAATTCTGTAATGTTTCTTCTGCTTCATCTATGAGATATTTATTTGTGGAATGGAACTGCAGAAGTTGTTCGTGTTTATGGACAGGATCACCTATTTTCTTTTGTAAATAAAGTCCTGCATATTTATCGCGCGGTGCACCTAACAGTTTAGCGATGGTATTTAAATTATAGTTGTTTATACTCGTAATATGTCCGCTGTGTGGAGCGTTAATTTCTTTCTTATTAGCCTTTGACTTAAAGTTCGTTAACGTGATATTACTATTCCCGTTTTGAGCTTCAATAATTTCCTTAAATTTAGTAAGTGCTTTTCCCGAGGTTAATATATGTTTTGCTTCTTCAGCTCCATTCTTATTTATCTTTGCCGTTTTGAAACAGATATCCAGTAGTTTACCTGCAAGCTTAAGAGCCTTATGCTCGAGATCCATAGCACGATCTCTCGACTGCTCAAGTACCTCCAACACATCATATGCCTCAAGATATGGACCTACACCACGGCCAAAAGGCTGGAACGTTTCTTCGATATTCGTAATGGTATTAATGCCAAATCGTTCGCCCAGGTCACGGAATTTGCGGGCTACTTTCTCTGCATCGGTAAAATGTCTGATCTTCATTGTTTTGCCGACAGGAATATCGAGCACGAGATGATTGGTTCCTGCGGCTACTTTCTTTGCCATTATTGAGATAATTATTTTATCGAACGATTCAAATGCGAGAGGCTCTTCAATGCGTATGATTATATCGTCAGCAGGTGCTATGCCTAAATGGCCGCCCCATACGATGCATCCACCGACTTTATTTACAATTTTTTCAATCTGCCGTTTAGTAAATGTAACATCAGCTAAAAGCTCCATTACGTCTGCGGTACCGTCAGGCGCTGTGATTGCGCGTGATGATGTCTTGGGAATCTTGAATCCTGCAGCAGCAATAATGGGTACGATCAGCATGGTTGTACGTGTTCCTGCAACGCCGCCTGTAGAATGTTTGTCAGCAACAATACCCTCAAACTCAAGTTTTGTTCCCGTTTCAACCATCGCTTTCGTCAGATGATAAAGTTCATCTGGACTGAAGCCTTCCTTAAATGATGATGCGACAAAGTACGCAGTGAGCACATCACCGAGCTTGTGCTTTGATATTTCATCCATGAGATTGAAAATTTCACCATACGTAAGCTGTTTACCAAGAAGTTTTTTCTGGATTGATTGTACTGCTTTAAGGTGTGCTGTATTTTCAGTATTACTCATTGTAATTGTGAATATAATTCAAATATCTTCTGTTTGTATTTATTGACTTTTAATGTCATTGTCTGAAGGAGATGAATTTCTTTTATATCGATAATCCATGCTAGTAATAAATATAACAGAAAATAACAGATACCGCTAGTCAGGAGGAGAAGGAAGATGTTTATGGTACGTGTTGTATCGAACACGAGTCCGTCCAACAGTTTCTGCAGGAAGTACACAGGCACCGATGCACCGATTGTTGCTATACAGATTTTTGATGTTTCAATAAATATCATTTTGAGATCGTAGCCACCTAATCGTCTATATAAAAATACGAGAAGAACGACTACGTTCACGATGATAGATGCAGAGAACGACAAGGCGAGTGCCCATACCGGGAAATGAAATACCAGAGTAAACAGTAAACTGAGAACAGTGTTTATGATTATCGAAATGACACTAATATAAAACGGCGTTTTACTATCAAATAATGCGTAGAAACAACGCGTAATAAAGTAATAAATCGAATGAAATGGAAGAGATAGTGAAAAATAAGATAGCGTGACTGCCGTGAGTACCGTTGATTCCCAGTCAAACTGCTGGCCTCCGAATACAAAACGGACAATAGGGGTGCGCGCAAAGACAAAATAACTCATGATAGGAATCGTCAGAAATATGAGATCCAGTATAGAATCTACTACCAGCTTCTTAAATTCAGGTATTCTTTTTTCCTGATAAAGTTCGGTCAGATAGGGCAGAGAAGCCTGTCCAAATGCGATGCCTATGACTGATACGGGTAATAGCTGCAGACGTTGTGCGAGATAAAAAATAGTAAACGAACCAGGTCCCAGAAGTGTCGCAAGAGTCATATCTATCGTCGCATCGATCTGCGCCGCAACGACCGTGAGTATGCGCGGAATTGCCATGCGGAAAAAATCACCGATTGCTTTTGTACGTTTAATGATGAATCTGTACTGGAATTCGGAATCCTTCAAAATAGGGAGCTGGATAAGGAAGAACATAAAAGCTCCAACGATTACCCCGGTAACAGGTGCAAGTAAGGAAATAGAGTGACTTAGCGTTAATGTAAAAAGGATGATCGATACGTTATAGACAATGGGAGCAAGCGATGGCAGGAAAAAACTTTTGCGCGACTGACTGATTCCCGACAGGAAGTTACCCATTACGAGGAATGGAAGCTGACCAATGAGAAGGAGCTGAGTGAATGTAGTAATCGTTCGTATTTTTGACGGACTGAACCCGGGTGTTATGATCCCCATGACAAACGGAAGTATCAAAGATAACAGAATGACTGCACCAATCAGAATAAAAAATATAAGATTCACTACTGAAGAAATATTATCCTGTGTTTCTTTTGAATTTTTGTACTTTATAAAAAAAGGTATAAACGTAGAGGTAAGGGCACCCGTGATGAGGATTTCAAATACCAGATCAGGTATACGGAATGCGCCGAAAAAGAGATCGAGTTGTGGCGTGGTAAAGATACCCGTCAATACGCGATACTGAATAAATCCGAAAAAACGTGCAATGATTATCATGCCCGAAAGGAGCATGGTTGACGCAAAAATAGAAGTTTGACGCGAAAATATGATGTTTTTTGTGCGATCGAGGAACTTGTCCATAGTGATATCAATTAATTATAATTGATAGTAAGATAAATGTAAGAGTATGAAATATATTTTTGGCATTTTAACTACTATCGTTGGACTTCTCATATTTGTTATTGTGGCAATCTGGATTATCAAAACCAGAGTAGGAGATCTGGGTCCGGTTCTGCTGTCTCCTCGCACACAACAGGTGTCTCCTTCAGTAGCACAGTCTCCCGGTCATAAGAAAGGTGATGCGATGCCATTTCCACTCATTGTTCCCAAGGGATATCATGTCGGGCTTTTTGCACATGACTTAGGTGTTGTCCGTGATCTCCAGATTTCTCCTGATGGTGTTCTTGTGGCATCTGTTCTTGATAAAGGTCAGGTACTTGCATTTACAGATACGAATAATGATGGTATTGCTGATGATAATAGAGTACTTATTAGCAATCTGAAACGACCACATGGACTAGCGTTCTATAAGAATTATATCGTGGTTGCCACTGAAACTGCTATTACGCGCTATAAATGGAATAGCACAAAATTACAGGCGACGTTTGATAAAAAAATCATAGACCTGCCCGTGGGAGGTCGTCACTTCTCTCGATCTCTTGTCTTTAACTCGAAAGGGGTATTGTTTATAACAATCGGATCAACCTGCGATACCTGCAACGAGAAGAATCCATGGCATGCATCAGTTATCACGTCAGATATCGATGGTAAAAATCCATTATTATATGCCAGTGGCTTACGCAATAGTCCATTCCTGACTATAAAACCAGGTACTGATGAAGTTTGGGCGACGGAGATGGGACGTGATTTTCTGGGCGATGATGACCCTCCTGATGAAATCAACATTATTAATGGAGGTAACTATGGCTGGCCAAACTGCTACGGCGATCGCAAACGTGATAGATACTTCGCTAAAGATCTCCCTGATAGTAAATGCGCGAATACGAAACCTCCGGTGTACGAAATACCTGCACACTCTGCACCGCTCGGACTTACCTTTGTACCGCCACAATGGGATGATATGAATGGAAACCTTCTCGTCGGATATCACGGCTCGTGGAACCGATCAGTTCCTGATGGCTACAAAGTGGCATATCTCAACGTAACAAAAGATGGAGTCACCACTGGCGGCGATTTCATAACAGGCTTTCTCTCAGGATCCGCTGCATATGGCCGGCCTGTGGATGTTGAGTTCGATAAACAGGGCGACCTCTACGTGTCGGATGATAAGGCAGGGAACATCTACATTGTGACGAAACAGTAACTACATTATTGCTCCATTGCTCCATTGCTCCATTGCTCCATTGCTCCATTGCTCCATTGCTC
>CAYXCP010000085.1:0-5731 GCA_964463455.1 uncultured Gammaproteobacteria bacterium | reverse complement strand
GTTTATTATGCGTAGGACGAATAAGAGGCTCACCTAATTCTATTTTAGATAAAGCATCAGCTTGATGCAATTGTGTCTGTTTTTCTGCTGGAGATTTAGGCACTATATTGCCCATGTCTATTTCTGTCACACATATATTTTACTAAATACACTGTGGAACGCTAGTCATAGTTTTTATATAACATGTGTATTAGAATAGTCTATGAAAGAAAAATCTCTCACACGCTTTGCATGGCTTTCTATAGGAGCAGCAATTCTTACTATTGGTCTGAAAACTGCAGCCTATCTTCTTACCGGTTCTGTAGGTCTATTATCGGATGCACTGGAATCTGGAGTAAATCTGGCAGCTGCGATCATGGCACTTTTTATGCTCAAACTTTCCGAGAAACCGCCAGATGATGATCATTTATATGGTCATTCAAAAGCAGAATATTTTTCGAGTATTGTCGAAGGAGTTCTCATTATTATCGCAGCACTCAGTATCGGGTATACGGCAGTTGACCGATTCATACATCCGCGCCCGATTGAACAGGCATTTATCGGACTTGCTGTTTCTGTACTGGCTACATTAATAAACTTAGGGGCTTCAGTTGTTCTCCTTCGTGCAGGTAAAAAATATAATTCGATAACACTCGAGGCTGATGGCCACCATATCATGACCGATGTCTGGACATCTATTGGTGTCATTGGAGGCGTATCTTTGGTTGCGCTCACGAATATTCAGTTGCTTGATCCGATCATTGCGCTGCTTGTCGCTACCAATATTGTATTCACCGGTATATCTATTATGAAAAAGTCGGCACTTGGCTTGATGGATACCGCCGTTTCGAAAGAAGACCTGCATAAGATCACCGCAATTCTTGATACCTATAAAACAAAAGAAGTGACTTATCATGGCCTCATGACACGTCAGTCAGCAACACGGAGCTTTATGTCAGTCCATATCCTAGTTCCTGGTGAATGGACTATACAGAAAGGACACGATGTGGTTGATGAGTTGGAGCTGGAAATCTGCAAAGCTTTCCCTAAGATGAGCGTCACTACACATATCGAACCTGTAGAAGATCCGAAATCACTACGGGACATCGCACTTGATCGTATGCGAGTACTCGACTTTAGTGATAGAGATCAATGAGATCTTATGTTGCCAGATATATACTTAAGCCTAGGAGTTCTATGTAATAGTACTAACGCAACAATGTAAGAAAACAGAAAGAAAAAGCGGCTCAATTATATGTCGGTATCTTTTTTCGTATGTTTTGTAGTGATCATAAATACGAAGGCGACTGAACCGAATCCAAGAATAATGCCCATCCAGGGTAGCCAGCCGTACCTTTCGGTAATACGGCTTTCTTCCGGATCACACACATCTCCATAAGCATCGGAGTCAGTGTTTTGTTGATCAATATTTGGCTTGTCGGGACAATTATCTACAGAGTTAATAATAGTATCATGATCAAAATCCTCGCATGCATCACCTTTCCCATTATTATTTACATCCTTTTGATCAGTGTTGG
Source organism: uncultured Gammaproteobacteria bacterium (assembly GCA_964463455.1). Classification (GTDB taxonomy): domain Bacteria; phylum Patescibacteriota; class Microgenomatia; order UBA1406; family GWC2-37-13; genus JBDKFK01. The sequence continues at coordinate 4,214 of CAYXCP010000085.1, read as the reverse complement.
CAGTATCGGGACAGTTATCCCGGTTATCTGGTACAGTATCGTTATCCAGATCACCTTCTCTATAGTCGGGATTGAATGTTGTGGGAGGAGTTGCTATATATAAAATTTCCAGAGGATCAACCTGCAAATCTACATAGGGAGCGATAGGCATGTTGATACCTGCATTTGGCTGTAAATATAATTTATATGATCTATTGGGTTGCGCAAGGAATCGTATATTATAAGAAGTTATGAGTGAGTTTGATGACGGCCAGATTGATACTTCCGATATACGCAATAGCTGCTTATGTATAATCCTTATTTCCCAGATACGCGCTGTTGTTTCAGGAAAAAGCAATATACTTCCTGAAAGAGGTTGATCTGCAACGACAAGTGATGCTGGTGTCGCATCTTTCGTATAAAGATAAATAGAGGTGGGTTGCCTTACATTAAGATCCAGATTTATGTGAAGTTGTGACGAGCGGATTGTTCTTCCTGCGTCGTACATAAGTGTTGTAGTTGTTTCTGTGCCATCAGTTTCGAAATTGTATGTAGTCGCATAGTTACTATCATATAGAACAGGCAAAGATTCAGTTCCGTATTGTATCTGTACATTAGGAGTCTCTGTTGCACTCCTTACATAGGTGCTGACAAACTGTCCGGATGTTTCGTCATACATAGCAGGTGCTTGTCGGGATTCTGCGACTGTTATAGGAAACTCAACTACTTTTGGGATCGTAGAATTATTGGGTAGTAAAATAGTCTTCACCATCTTGAAAGATGCTACGGTTGCAGTTGTTGATGCCATTACACTTCCGGCACAAAAGAAGAAAAGCAGTGCGAGGAGTAACTTTTTAATTGTGTTTTTCATTTTTTAACCGGCGAAAGAAAACTGATGTAACAAGTATAATTCCTATTGCGAAAAATGTAACGATGCGTGCTCCAAGCATCATATCCCAGATTTCAACAATTATCAGACGTCCAATAACAAATAGCACGAGTCCAAATCCAAACTGGCGAGTTCGTAGATGGTTCTGTTGAGTTCCGTACAGGTTAAGACCCACACCTGCTGCTGCATACAATATAAGCGTAATCACTCGTGCGGCCAGTAGGTTGGTGTCATAGTTTACAGTAACGACAAATCGATAACCCATGTAATAGGGCATCGCAATCCATATATAAATCAATGTGTAAATACCTGCGGCTATGAATATGAGTTTTGCTAGAGAGTTAATTGTGCTGTCTTTGCTATTCTTGTACCAGAGAAGATATGCTCCACCCGTATACAATGAAATTCCAATATAGATAAGTGATAGCTGGTGAGGAAGGGTATATTGAAAGTTAGCTAACAGGTCGATCGATAGGATAAGAGGTAGCACATATAGTGTACATATACCGGTTAAGAATTTCTTCCCGAGCACCCGGTCGGCATATATGGTGAGTGCAAATGCTTCAGTTGCGAGCATGTTGCCAAGAAGTGCACCGTTAAACTGCTTAACTGTTGCGGCAATAAGGAATCCTATTGCGACTGCGGTGTATAAATAGGTTGGTTGTGCAATGCGGTGAATACGGAATATTGCTAAAGATCCGAGCATAAAACTTATGGCCAGAGCGGCAAATGTCATACTTTGCCAATGTGACGGAACGATAGTAACAACCCAATGAAACGAGTAGAGTGCAACCAGGAAAGCTATCGCGATATCTTCGCGCTTCGTCGTGCGATCTACAACGAAAGCAGCAAGCGATAACAGATAAAATAGTGCTGTGAAGGTTACTGCCCCAAACCGCATATATAAAAGTTCACTGGGTGATAACGATGATGAAAGCCATGGTGCACTATACATCCAGATAATAATAAGCGAAAGAATAGTGAGTTTGCGCCAACCTGTTATGCGTACGAGCCAGACAGTTCCTATCACCAGACAGAATAAGTAGCTAAAAAGTCCAAGTATATTTGCTGTTTCAAAACCTATCAGAAGCGGTGCAGCTCCACCCACTAGGAGTCCTAGAGCCGCCAGTCTGATAGTTTTGTTTGCATAACTTATATATGCCAGAGCCGCTGTTACTCCAATAACCAATACGAGTGCATGTACCGGTGGAAACATTCCCTTATATACGTACTGAGCTGCGTATATACTGACAAGTATAATTCCTGCTCCTAATGCAGCGAGAATTTCACCCTGATATATATTTATTTTTATTCTTGTTGCTCCCCATACGAGAACAGCAGATCCGGTCACCAGGCCTATGATAATTCTTCCGGCTGGTCCTATCCAGTTATTCATAAAGGCATAGGTTACGAGCCAGACAAATCCAAAGAGTATGAAAATAGCCCCAACCTTCAAAGGCCAATCACGACTAAACCAGGTAATAAAACGGCCGAGCGATGTCTGTTCATCGGGTTCGTCAAGTACGCTCACAAATTCAGTAGTTTCAATCTTTTTCTCTACAGTATTAGCTTTTAAAGTAGGTTCAGTTTTTTCAGGCGACAGTCTGTTAAGTCTTTTTTTTAAATCATAAACAGTAACAAGAAGATAAATGAGCAACAGAAAATTAATACTGGTAATCAGATCCATATATAATAACCTAACATGTAAATAGTAAGCATGCAATAGCAGCAGTCATTTACCAAAAATATATTAGAATAGGTAATGAAAAATCGATCACTTACGCGTTTTTGCCTGGCTTTCAATAACAGCTGCTATCCTGACTATAGGGCTCAAAACTGCCGCCTATCTCATGACATGTTCTGTTGGTCTCTTATCGGACGCTCTTGAATCGGGTGTAAACCTTGCAGCTGCAATCATGGCACTTTTTATGCTCAAACTTTCCGAGAAACCGCCAGATGATGATCACTTATATGGGCATTCAAAAGCTGAATATTTTTCGAGTATTGTCGAAGGAGTTCTCATTATTATCGCAGCACTCAGTATCGGGTATACGGCAGTTGACCGATTCATACATCCACGCCCGATTGAGCAGGCCTTTGTCGGTCTGGCTGTTTCTGTTCTTGCAACCTTGGTAAATCTCGGCACATCAGTTATTCTTCTCCGTGCAGGGAAAAAGTATAATTCAATAACGCTCGAGGCTGATGGCCACCACATTATGACTGACGTCTGGACGTCTGTCGGTGTTATAGGGGGAGTAGGACTCGTTGCTCTTACGAATATTCATTTGCTCGATCCGATCATTGCATTACTTGTTGCCATTAATATCGTATTTACTGGTATATCCATCATGAAGAAGTCAGCACTTGGGTTGATGGATACCGCCGTTTCGAAAGAAGACCTGCATAAGATCACCGCAATTCTTGATACCTATAAAACAAAAGAAGTGACTTATCATGGTCTTATGACACGTCAATCAGCGACTCGCAGTTTTATGTCGGTACATATTCTTGTGCCAGGCAACTGGACTATTCAGAAAGGGCATGATATTGTAGATGAGCTTGAACTGGAGATCTGTAAATCATTTCCAAAAATGAATGTGACGACCCATATTGAACCGGTTGAAGATCCAAAATCTTTGAAAGATATATCACTTGATAGAATATAAGATGGGTGCACTGAAAAAGCACACCCATCTTTCCATACCTTCGGCGAGTGCGAAATACGCTGTCGGTAGCTACCTGCCGCCACCCATCATTATATAACCGATGAGGCCGATGAGAAAAACAGCGGCGAGGACGGTCATACAGCCGTTGAGAATGGCTAGCGCTACTGCATGGTACGCCTCTACTACGGCTGTGCTATCACATCCTGCCAAAAGCAGTGGGAGGCACAGCAGGAGAAGAATACGTAATGCCGTCGCGGTCGTGATCCGAAGCTTCATCAGAGTCCTCCTAACTAATGTGTGAAAACGCCGGAGCGATAAACAGCGATGAGTTAACCTCCTTTCACAAAGATACACTTTATTTCAGACACTAAAAGTGTATTCTAAGTTATTATACTAGAAGTGTTACTATTATCCGTCTAGGCTTATTCTGTAGCTTTGAGCGTTAAGTATCCGGGTATGACCTATCACATTAATCTGTACGTTACGAGCGCCTTCAAGTATTGCGCTTTTATTAGGAATAACATTGTTATCAATCTGTGAGTAGAAGTTATAGATCCTGTTATTATTTTTAGTTTCTTTGAGAGTTGATTTGATGATCTCACTGCCTGGTTGCATTTCTTTTAATCTCAGAAAATATCCATATCCCCAGAATGTGCCATGATAGGGAACACTAATCGTGA
>CAYXCP010000084.1:0-5862 GCA_964463455.1 uncultured Gammaproteobacteria bacterium | reverse complement strand
TGTTACAATCAAAATAGATATGATAATTATTGACCGGATCGAGAACCAGATAGTGCTTCTGAGTGGTGAAAAAGATGTGTTAGGAAAAATTCATCTCAAACATGTCCAGCGGGTAGAACTTCGCAAGTCAGAAGACTGGTCTCGTATTGTCGCTCCTCATGTCGCTGGTAATCAGGTTTATGTGACTCTCCCTGATAATGAATGTTATGTTAAAATACTCGATCTTCCTACAGATATAACGGATACGGCAGTACGCAAATCAGTAATCGATAAAGCACATATGATCATACCGGTAAGTGTCGATGAACTTGCTTATGAAATTAAGATATTACCCCAAGATACTGATGCTTCTTCGCGAAAGGTGTTATTTATGGCAACTCAGGGAAAGGTGAAAGACGCAGTCGATATGATGAAACTTGCACGGGCAACGCCAGCGTTTGCTACACCACGCTCCATGGCACAGTTTGAGGTTCTTAAAACACTTATAGCAGAAGAAAAAGTAATGCTTACCGTTGAAAGTCCTGATGAAACGACGAGTTTTACCCTATTTACCACAGAAGGTCCGATCATGACAATCACCGAAAATTCTACATTAGATAAACCATATGGGCTCGCCATGAAACGACTTGAAGTCATCATTAATACCTATGGTGGTCGCATTTCGGGCGCAGTTCTTGCCGGCAAAGCTCACACACGTGCGGTAGCGGATTTCCTCGGTGCCGCAGGCATAACCATATTCGATGCAAAAAAAATATTACAAAAACGACTGGAAGAGACACAGATTGAGATGCCATCTAGTTCTTCTATTGCAACACTCTCAATTATCGCATTACTTGGTATGATTCTTATCCAGCAACAAAAAGATTATCCCAACCTGATATCTGACGCAGCATTGGGCAGGTTACCATCTGGATCTACAAGTGGAGAAGTAATGCCAAGAAAAAAACGCTTTGATTTCGGTAATTACAAACCAGTAGCATTATTCTGTGCTGTAGCACTGATTGTTGCCGGCGCAGGTGTGCTTATCTGGAATCTATCTACACCTCAACAGACTGATAAACCTGATTCAGAAATAATTAGACCCGTAACTCAGGATCATCCTGAAGCAACACCTACACTGACACCAACACCAACTATTGCACTCGATCGAAAATCACTCAAAGTACAGGTACTAAATGGCAATGGTGAAGTAGGCGTAGGATTAAAGGCTGCGACATTCCTCAAAACCCAGGGATATGAGCAAATCGACACGAACAATGCCGATAATTATGACTTTAAAACGACCATAGTTCAAACAACTCAAAAGTACGCTGCTGCAATGCCTGCAATACTTGAGGATCTAAATAAAAAATATACGGCGACTTCTGGAGCATCGGTGCTTAAAGATTCTTCTAAATACGATATCGTTATAACCATAGGGAAAGAATAACTTACTATAGGTTTGTGATACAATATCGTTGTGGCTTCGCATTTATAGGAGGGTACTATATCACCCATGAGTCCTGAAACAATCAGGCAGATTGAAGCTCTGGTGAACCAGGGTTTAACATATCTGCGGATGTATTGGGCGGCGTTTGTCATCGTAGGCATTGTTGCCCTGATTATCATTGGGGCGTCGAAGTTTATGACAAACACAAACCGCCACAGCTAGGCATTTCAGCTCAGCGATGGCGCCAGTCCCCCACTGTATATCCATAGATGTACAGTGAGGGACACATAATTCTTATATTAACTTCTGCTATACTATCTCCGTCGATATTGGAAAAGGATTAATCAACAAGGAGGTTGGTATGATCATTCTCCAAAACTGGTGGTGGCTGATTATGCTGCTTGCTGCAGCAAAAACATTAAGCATGTCCTTCCCTCGATGTGTGGTGGTGCGCGGACCTCGCGACCCTGTCCGCTCATCGCGACGCATAAACTACCTCTGGTTAAGCGTTACGGTGTTGATTGTCGTATGTACACTGTATGGTGTAAACCATCAGATTAGCGCAGCTATGCCGATTGGCTAGCTCAAGAAAGGAAGGTTAGTATGAAAGCGATGGTGCAAGGGATACCTGTTGATTTGTACCCTGCCGCTGCAAGTTGCACGGCAAGATTTCATGGCCATGCATTGTGCCGAGGGGTTGAGATAACCTCGATAAGCGTCAACGGCAGGAACCCAAACGATGCTGTTAACCATACGCGCGAGCTTATTATTAAGGCTCGCAAAAATGGTACAACGGCGTCCGGGCCGAACGGGTATGTTACAGCTCGACAGCTGTAACTAACTGGTTATCGCACACATTTACTTAGTAGCACTTAAACAGATAGATCATATTTATAAGCTCCTGACCCTGCACAGGGTACTTCCCTATCTCCTTACACGATTTGAGCAGAAGCTTTTTGTCGAACGTATTATCATCCATCTTCTCATCGATTTTGATATCAGGCATGTAGATTCCTTCCGTTACGATAATTGTTTTCTGCTTCACTGCTTTTGCACTCAGTATTTTTTTATTAAGAAAGCCTTTCTGAAATATTTCAGCGTTTGTATCGATCACTCCTTCAAGAAGTGGTATTCCTGTCTGCTGTGACAGCGCAGGTGCAAGGTCTGCAACGCCATAGATATATGAAGGATGTTCTTTTTTTATCCTGGCAACAATTTCATTCACGTTATCTATAATACCGAGTTTAGAATAGTCATTTACATATATAAAGAACATTGAGAGTACATAACAAAAAACCAGAAGTGGCACAATCTTTTTATTAGCTATTCTATTATTAATGCGATATAAGATATCTTGAGCAGTGATTACAAGAAACGGAATAATCATGCATAAATAAATCGGATAGATGCTGCCACGAATAATAAAGTAGAGTGCGAAAAAAATTACAGCAAATAGATGAAGCATATTTTTTTTCCCGAAATAGAAAATCGAGACACATGTTACAAGCAGAACGAAATCAAACGTAGCAACATACTTAAGAAGTTCCAGTTTAGGAAACCCAACAGATCGCATACCTGCATACATCAATTGAGTGATCATTGTATGCGGAGCCAACAGAAGATACGGACCTGCAATCAGCAACAATGCGCCAATGAATCCTGCGATCAGATGCAACATATTTTTGGTCTTTCTGTGAACTAATTCGGCAAGAAAAAATGCAGCTATAACAGGTGCAAAATAGGCCTTCGTTACAAAAGAAAGAGCAAGAAACACACCACCATAGAGATAGTTCTTTCCTCGTTCAATATATAAATAACCGAGAAGAAGAAAGAGAGTTGCAGTAAGTACACCTGTCTGGCTATCAGAAATGTAGAGAATTGTAAATGAATAAAGGAATAACAGGGCTCCGAGAAACGAGCTCATGAAGTCATGCGTTTTAAGATATCCTATTATGAATATAAGAGCATAGCAGAATACTGCTTCGATAGAGCCAATGAGATAAAACAGTATAAGATTCTTACCTGATGCAATGGTATAAAACGCGCTGATATACGGGAATAAAGGAAGGTTCGTAAAAAAGATGTCGGTATACAGATGTCGCCCTTTCAGTACAGCCTCACCCATCGCATAATACAGATTCGTATCAGAAAGCCTTATGCCCGCTGTCGTGCATTTCTGAACAAGAAAGATGAGAGGAGCTATAAATAAAACACTAAATTTCCAGCGATTCTGAGTACTTAACCTGAGCATGTTAATACTATACTAGATCGCGCACAGATTAAGCGCATGTAGTTTGCTATATGATATAATTTGTTATAGGACTTTAATAACTTCCACGAAAGGAGTATCCCATGGAGCAGCTAATTCATCGAATCAACGCGGTTTATTATGCGCTGAACTTAGTTGAAATCGTGTTTAGTATTGTGGTTATAGTGCTTATGGCGCTATTTCGTGATAGGAGTAAACCCTTATTTTTTATCGCTCGTGCTGTCGTTCATTGTCGGCATCACTCCTGGTTTGAATGTGCTAGGGTTTGTACTAGTTATTCTGCCACGGCTCACAAATATGCGCAATAGACGAAAAGTACGAGGCAGATAAGGACTGATTAATCTATTCATCAATCTGATGCTTTATTGTAAGATTGATGAATTTCACTTACCTCATCACTGGATAATGGCATTTCCTAAAACACGAGCAAAGTAGAGAGATTGTATAGATTATGCTGAAAAGGATAGAATATTTAATAAATGAGGAAATGTATTCTCCCTTTGACTTAATCTGGCCTCACGTTGAGTTCCAAAATGAGATTGAACTTGTTGATCAATGCCGGAAGGTACCCCAGCAATATTCATATCAAACGGTAATTGTGCAGTTACTATATTGTAACGAGTTTGCGCATCAGTCAGCATTCTATTTGCTTGTTCAATAAATCTTGGATATCGAGCGATAAGTGTTTGAAACACAAGAGCGTTTTTATCACCTTTCTGGATGTATGCAGCAAAATCTCCATCGTAATAATGCTGAAAATCGTGCCATAACGTCTGTAGTTTTCTTACCATAGCCGTATGACGATCGGTCGTTCCTTTTATGTGAGTCTCAAGAAATGTGCGCGTGTTGATTGAATTCCCATATTCTTGGGTAGCCCCACAATAACTACATGAGCATGGGTTCAATACTTCACGACCTTTTTCTGCACTCATAGTTTCTGTCCCAGCGGCACATGAATGACATCGGGAAATAAGAAGAGTTGAGTTGATTATTTCTACCGGTGTTGCTTGCCCATTTTTCAAACTTGTGGTTTGAAGCTTTTCTTGTAATCTTTGTCCATTACCCATCGCATGTTTCACAAGTTGTGCGTTTGCCAGCATAATACGGCTTTTATCAAACGCATGCCGCCAACGAAGTTGCTGTGTAAGCTGTTTTATGGGTGAAAAGTCAACTCCTCCATACATTTCAACTTGAGGATCTAAATGTCGCAGCTGTTTAGCTGCAGCTAAAAGTAACGCCTGATTGTCTTGGATGATTCTATCAAGTTCAGGATCAGCTAGTGCTAGCATATCTCCAAGTGATACATCTGTGTGCACTATCGAGCTTGTGCAATATTCACACTGATAGGGATTTTCCAGTCCACCTCCACAACCAGGGCAATGAAAAGATTCTCCTTTTACTACCGATTCTCCCCTATCTTTCTTTGTAGCCTTTATTTCCAACATCAATAACTCTGACTTTTTATGAAGTAATTCCTCAATATCCTCTTGCATTATCCGCTCATCAGAGTTAGTCATTGGATTAAAAGTAGTCCGTACTGACAGTGTGGCCTGTTGATCAGCGAGGAGATAAATTTGACGCTGAAGAGAGCTTATTGTATCTAAGGGATTTCCTGTCACCCATCTTGTGGCTGTGCGACAGTGCCGGCATACCATAATATTATCTCCTTCAAAACCACTTCCGCACGACGGACAAGAAAGCTGAACATCTGCCAGAAACTCTTTTTGCGCCCTTAGTGCATTATTTCGCACTGTAGTTTGAAGTATGTCACCCCATTCTTTCTCTGTAATCAGTAAGCTTGGATCTGCATACAAGCTTGTACCCTCCAGAATGATTACTTCCTGAAGCGCATTATAGTCAGCAGTCGATGGTCGGAATGATTTTTCCATTACCGGGTAATGAAAACGACCATCTGCACCGAATCGTACACCCGGACTGAGGGCTGTCCTTTGAGCTTGTTGCATCCTGCTTTCCTGTCCTGGTATTCCAAATGACTCATTATCAATCATATAAACTGATCTGAATTATACATTTTTATTTCTACATACTAAAAATTCTTATCTGAAAATGATTTTGACCAATTAACGAATGTTACCATATTTTATCATTAAAATATATGCACAACTTCTTATCGCTTTAAGTCACTATCCATGTGACACTTTTT
>CAYXCP010000083.1:0-5933 GCA_964463455.1 uncultured Gammaproteobacteria bacterium | reverse complement strand
TAGGTGTGACATTTTCATTTCGTTTACTATGACATTTTCATTTCGGTGTAACAAATTGCTTTCCGTACGATGCAGTGAGCGCAGGAGCAATTAAAATATCTGCCTCTTTGGTAAAAATATCTACGCTGGTAAACGCAAATAATCCTCCAAAATCGATTGAATCCATCTGAATAACTTGTCTTGGTCCTGATGCTTTTGGCACTGCACCTCGTTTTTTGTTCTTTTGCCATTTTGAACGAAGTTTGTACTTTTCATGCAAAATATCATAAATATGGGATACTGCCAGTTTTACTCCTTTCTCTTTTTCCAAAAAATATTGTATCTTCTCACCACAACAATCCATCTCTCGTTCTCGAATATCAAACACCCAGCGCTTAATGAGTCCATCTGTTCTTCTCTTCATACGTGGACCTTTTTTGGCATTTTCATAGGATGAAAGAAACGATATCAAACCTTCTTTTTGTACTCCCTGAATCCATAAATGAATTGTTTCTCGGTTCTTCCCTAACTTCTCAGCAATATGTAGCTTTGGTACCCCTTGTTCATACAATTCCCATGCTAAGGTGATGAGTGTTTGGTTTGTCATGTCCATAATTATGATGGACTGTCGGATTTCTACGAGGAGAATGCGCTTCCTTGACAAAACTTATGATATTTATGATAATATAAAATTTATAATATATGCCTGAAAATGCTCATAATCCTGTGCCACCTGAATTACTTGATGCAGCTGGACATCGTCTAACCCATAATGAACAACAACCTATCCAAATTGCCCAGGCACATATACCCGAACATCTTGCCCGTATTCTTAGTCGTGATGGACAAACCGGTCTGGAAATAGTTGATGCACGTGCAGCACTTCACCAATCAGCAAATAGAAATGTCGAACTCCCTACAGGCTTTCAAAATCTGACAGCAGCAGAGACTGACGACAACGGATTGGTACTTGTAAGAGAAAATCGCCAGCTTGTTGTTCCAGACAACAGAGATGGGACAACCAATCAAGATACCATAGTCGACAGACAATTTGCACTTGTCACTGAAGCGCTAGCCAAATACAAACAAACAAACAAACACCAGGAGGAACAGCAGCCACAACGAACTGTTACCGAGCGAGTACTCACTCGTCATAATCTCTCCTTATTTCTTGAACAAGAATTGACCCGCATGAATAGGATTGCAATGCCAGGAATGCGTAATCTTCTTGACAATCTTCAAACATTACAGAAAGGTGTTCACACGGATCAGCCATTACCTGCAGAAATATTTTCCGGCCATACAGAACAATCTGAATATGTACGAAAGGGTGAAAAAATTACCGTTGATCTGTATCATCCAGGAGCATTTGAAACTGCCCTCTTGCTTATCACAAAGCTACAAAAAGAAGAACCTACCTTTTACCAACCGGACGATGTCTCCTTCGCCCTTGATTCCCTGACACAGGTAGCTATAGAACAAAGAAGACTTCAAAGCAACGGTCAAGAAGCGCTCCCTGCAAAACTGCCCCCGATGCCTGATGCTACAGCAGAATTATCACAGCTTGCCCAACGGCTCAAAGGAAAAGATCGTGCAGAAGTTACCCGTAAAGTTCACCAATTATTACAACACACCGATTCTGAAATAATCAATGATCAATCACGCTTAACGGAAGAAAAATATGAGTTACAAACTAAACCTGAAAGAGTTACTTCGTTGCAAGAACAACTGAATCGATACGTACAAGAAGATGGAACCTATGCTAGAGAAAATCCTGATCTCGTTGCAAATGATAGTATTGACGTTGAAACAGCTGCTCAACAAAAACAACTAGCAGAACTCAAAACACTTCTGGAACATGCAAATAATGAAAAAAATACCGACTATCTCTTATCTACATCACCAGAATCAGATGAAGCAGTAAGTATCCTGCGCTCTTTTGTAAAATTTCACTCACGGAACAGCGAACGGCCGGCAGACCTGTTACAACTTCCAGGAATAGCACAAGAATTACAGCATGCCCTTGATGTTGCAGCACAAAAACCCGAGTTACGTAAAAAGATATATGACATTATGGAACATGTTGCCGTCTCTCCAGAACAGGCAGAGGAGTTCTTATGGACTATGGATACATATCAGGACATTAATCACCCCTTAGCTTTCCAGCTACTCACCTCATTAGACACCAATTCAGAGTATGTTGCAGAACATTCAAGAAAGAGGAGTGAATTGTTGTCACAAGTAGAACAACTTTCCAATCAAGAATGTTTTGATCAAGCACGCTCTCTCTTACGAAAAGCTCGATCCCTTGTCTATTCCGGTGATCCAACTGCTATTGATCCGGGTAAAGTCGGGATGGAAATTGAATACAAAGGATATGGCCTAGAATTACGTGGAAATCCGCGAGGATTATCAGAAATGTGGACACTCGGAACAGATATATACCAGGAGTTACGTCGGACAGATGTATCCCTTGACCATAAAACCTACCCTGCGTCTTTGTCAGAAAACCATCGCTGGTTGCAAGGTATGGCAAAAAACGTGCTTGCATTACATTTTCATCTCGATCAAGGGATACACCCAAATCCCCCTGATATGGGCGGGCTTTATGGATATTTTGATCCATCCCGTAGCTGGTTACAAGATAATACTGACTTGAATACGTGGGAAATGCGAAATGCAAATATCTGGGAAAAGGAAGTTCCGCTTCATCCTGGTCGAGTTGAAGATATGGTAAGACTGTATATTCGACTAGCAGCACAGCAGAATACCAAACAATTTGATGAACTAATCACAATACCACCAGACAGAGAGATAAAATCATGGCAAGAGATGGTGTTTGGTCATATCAGTACCTACACCAAAGATCCTGAGGCACGTCTCGCAGCTCTCATGGTACTCCAAGATCACTCCCTGCTTCGAGCTGTCCAACCAATCGCATTTATTAACAGTTACACTGCCGAAGCGGTTCACGATCTCATGCAGCAAGATAATGCAGCTGATCTTTTTCCAGGAAGAGAACAAAAAATTTCAATTAATAAAATTACCCAAAGTACTCCTGAAGGAATGGAGCTATTTCAAAATCTCAATAAACTTCCACTTAAATATCTTAAACAACATGGATTTAATGCTGTTGACTCACTTGAAACTGTTCTCTCAGGCTACGGCCGTGAACTAACAGAGTCTGGTCTTGTTATCCCGGAGAACTTATTTTTAGAACGTGCTGATGAAGTCCATACGATAATACAGCAACGAGGAGGTATATATTACCAACCATTTTTTGACGTTGCTGGAAGGCATCCTGGAACCTTCAGAAATAGTATAGTTGCTCTTACCATGAGTGATGATTACAGGAGCAGACAAGCCGCAGCAGATATTATACGAGGTAATATACATGAATTCAGAGATTCGCTTGGTCCTATTCTTCGACAATTTTCAGAATTTCGCTCAGACGAGATAGCAGCTGTTATCAGAGAAAATCCAACTGATTTTGCCGGCAGTATACAAGCACTGTTCCAAAGCGCATATTCCCACGACAGAGAAGCTGCGCTTAACTTTGTAGGGCCGAATACCGAAGGTTTTCAAGAATTACTCACCTCCGCATCAGCCGATCAAAATTCTTCGGTAAGAGCCAGAGCATTTACAGTAATGCAAGCAAATCCTTTGGAATTTCGAGCAGCTCTCATCCAAGGGACGCAAGATCGTGATCATTATGCGGCAAGTTGTGCGGTTGAGGCAATGAAAAACAATATCGAAGAATTCAGGGAGGCAATTATTGCTGCTGCGCATCGTGGAATATCATATGCTGCATCGACGGCAATTACCATTATGGGAAAGGATACAGAAGGTTTTAAAGGCGAGCTTATTGATTTATTGACTAACTCTGATCGAACAACAAAAATTAGCGTCTTGCAAGCCATGAAAAATACTCCGGGTTTATTCCGCCATGCAATTCTTGACAGTGCAGCTGACAAAGAGGTTAGTAATACCGCGCAGGATATAATGACTGCACATCCTGAAGTCTTTCAAGCAGATTATGCAAAATTCAATCTTGTTGATGAAACGGATTGGTATGGCAGTATTATTAAAAAGGCACCGAAGGTCACTATTGACGATTTCGATGAGGCTGAAGCAACATCCAAGCTTGACTTTTCCCAATACGAATCTGCATCCAAAGCCGCAGCAGCGGCAGTTGATGAAGTTGCTGTAGCGGTACAGAAATTAGAAGAAATAGGTAAACTTACCGGAGAGTCACGAGTAATTCTGTATGGGAGTAGCGTCACAGAGCCACGTGCTCCCCAAGATGAAAGTGATATTGATCTTTTGGTAGTATATGATGGGGTAAATAATAATGCTCATAGAACTGAGTGGGAGCTAGGTCATAGCCAGAATGAACTTGTTAAGAAGTTTGGAGAACAGCTTTCAGTGGCGCAAATTGCTCGTGGACACATTCATCTTAATACTACAGATGCAGCTTTACCGGTCAATCGTCTTGGATATACGTTTCTCAGTACAAATGAATTTACAGAGCAAATGGAGCGTGGCGATGAACAGAACAAGGTAAATATACTCAATGCAGTCGAAAGAATGTCATATGATGAAGATAATGATCCAGAATCAGCTATAGCACTCAAGGTGTTACCCGCATTAATAAAAGTATCAGAGGCTCGTGATCCCAGTGAATATATTGACGATCTCTACTTACTCACAAGAAATGAACAAACAAACCGAGAATTTACTGATGAAGAACTGACCCAACTCAGAGAGGCTTATATCACAAACTCAGACTTCTCAGAAAGCAAACAAGCTCGATTATTGAGGAACTGCATTGCAAATCTCCCTGCAGTCGACAGCAATAGTTTGATGAATTTTTCTTTAAGCTTAGCAGGCGATACGCCACCTGCAATATATGAACTACCCCAAGTAATATCTGACATAGTCACAGAGCTTGCTAATAAACTTCCCTATACCCAATCGAAACGGCTACGATCTTATATGCAGAGCTATAAATTAGGCATCAACTGGCTGCAGTCGGCAGTGCAATCAGGAGGAATATTATTACGAGGGGAAAACATCCAAGATACAGGAGGTAACCCTGTCATTCGCTATGAAGATAAAACATTCCTTAATGCGCAATAGCCACAAATTATTCTCTCCTAAATGAAACTGTAGAAGAATGGCTGCTTTTACCCGGCGCATCTGCTACACAAAATTGAGATTTGCTCATTTCTTCTAAATCCTTTCTTGCAAACCCATCATGCTCAGTCCATGTTTCGTCAGCTCCACAGCTTCCACCATCTGCTTCTCCAATTAAAAGATATTCTTTAACATTGTCAGACTCTCTAAATGCAGGTGTCCAATCTTCACCATGAGGCATCCAAGAAGAAACGACAACGGTTGGGTTATACTTTGTAATTGCATCAGGATAATCTAACTGCTCTACAGGAAAGCCTGAAGAATCTAAATCCCATTCTCCGCTATCAGTTGCGATAACACGGAATTTGTCAGGAGCTACTTTATCTAATTGCTGTTTAAGAAAGTGACTTAGTTTTCCATTTCCTGCACCTACCTCAAGTATTGTAATCGGTTGTCCATCATCTATAGCCAAGTCCGCTCGACGTTCAACGAAATAGCTACTGAGTGCTTTTATCTGTTCTTGCGTAAATAACTCGTAAATTGGTGGGTCACTTTTAATACAAAACTCTTGCCACTTATGAAAATCTGCAGGTGTAAATGCACGGGTAACTTCTTGAACGGTGGGTAGATACTTGGGATCTCGTAATCTTTCACGAATCACTTCCGGTGGTTCAAAGTTTCCCTTTTCTTCTCCTGCAGAAAAACTATCAGTCATTGTTATATTTTACAGGTGAACATAAATGTTTGCAATTATATGTACTAATCGAGTTGCATGGAATTAAGTGTTACCGAAGAGGTAGTCGGGCAAGGGCGTTGCA
>CAYXCP010000082.1:1441-6056 GCA_964463455.1 uncultured Gammaproteobacteria bacterium | reverse complement strand
AAATCAAAGAAGTAATGATTAACTTTATCGGAAATGCATTTAAGTTTACTCCAAAAGAAGGAGAGATCGTTGTCCATTTCAAAATAGAAGGACAGGAGTTGGTAACCACCGTAACGGATACAGGTGAAGGAATTGCAAATGATGATATTAGTAAATTATTCCAGAAATTCAGCCTCGTCAAAGGGTCATATCAGACAAATCAGCAGGCCTCGCAGGGAACTGGCCTTGGATTATATATTTCAAAATCAATCATTACTGAACACCAAGGTAAGATTTGGGCTGCTTCACCGGGCCGGGGAAAAGGTGCGACATTCGGATTTACATTACCATTGTTTACTGAAAACATGCTTACCATGATGAAAGAAGCACATGGGGGGAGCGACAGTGGTCTAGGCATCATTCACACTGAAATATAGATTGGTATATACTGTAACTATGTCATATAATCGGCGGAGTGGTTTTACCATGAGTGAAATACTGATCGTTATTTCACTTATGATTATTCTGCTTCTTGTTTCCATTGCCATTCTCAATCCGACAAAACAGATAGAACGCGTATGGGATATTAAACGCAGACAGGAACTGGCGATACTTACGCGAGTCATGGATGATTATTACAATGATCACCAGGCTTATCCGACGAATGCTGATATCTGCTATGATACACCCACATTCTCGCCTGAAACAAATAGCTGCTTCTGTCATGTGTGCGGCATCGAAAGTTCACATAATCTCTTCAAGAACTATTTACAGAGCTTATACTGCGATCCTCAACATCCAACAAAAGAGTATTTATATCAATATGATTGTCGAGCAGGAGATGCACCCCGTTGGTATCGCGTATGTGCTGAACTTTCTTTGCCGGACGTGAATTTAAAGGATGGTAATTTTAACTACGGCGTAGCAAGTCCGAACATCAGTCCTAATTATTGTTACTCAATACCGAAGGTAAATCCAGGCAGCGCACCAGGCGAAGAACTACCGATGACTACGCCAACACCCACGGGAACATTCAATCCACTCGCAACGCCGACACCCACTCCGACAGGACCAGCAGGAATAACAGGCACACCAGTCTCTGGCACACCAACTCCTACGAGTGGACCACCGCTTTGTCAAAGTGATCCTGCAGTAAAATATTGTATAAAAAGTGGGATCTGTAATGCATGTGGAGATCAGTTTAACTGCCATGACTCACGAAGTTGTGATCAACCTCTTATCATGTACTCAGATTTTCAATGCAGAAACAGCTGTATTTAACCAATTGATCTACTTTATTCATCATATCAAATAAACAAGGAATGGGTGTCTTTATACATATTGATATATTTAAGCATTATTTATATATATTTAAAATCTTCCTTTTGAGAGCAATATGAAGGGGATTCTATCAGTATTTTTCATAAAGCCTGGTATCCATGAGCTGGCAAATGTTTGAATGGTCCTTCTATCATTAGGTGTAGATTTATCACTCAATTTGAGTTTCTCCATACGCAGTTTTTCAAATCTGAAGTTACCACAGGTTTGCGCTGCGCCTAAGGTAAAGAAAGTATTTGGGGCGTAAGTGTTATTATATCCGGTAGCTAGCCAATCACTCGATCGTGCGATGTCGGAAACACGGACTTCATCAATTGTACCTTGGGCAAACTGTCCTGATCCACGCGAACCAATAAAAAAATCTGATGTCGAATTACCAATGCCTGAAGAATACGCTGTGGTAGCGGGGTTTGAGAACGTTCCCGCATCACCTTTGTATATATTTGCGTTAACATTATCACTTGTACAAGCTATGTAATACCATGTGTTTAGATTGAATATAGCTCCATCGTTAGCGTTACCGGTACTTGCGCCGTTAAACACGCTACAGTTAAAACGAGGTCCGCTTGTATTTTCGCGTAATCGATATCCATTTGTCGTACCATTTTCCTTTTCAATGACACTCGATGAACTTCCGCCAACGGCCGTTGCATAGTCCCACGCTTCAAAGGTAATTGTATTTGTTCCGTTCATATCCAGGCCGGTCTGAGTTCCATCAGTAATGGTTAACCTATTTGCCGCGCCATCAAAGCCACCCGCCCCATCTACTTGTCCCGTAACAGCTGTCGTAGATGTGCCATCAGTGAGGTCATTGTTATTCCCTGTAGAATCGAGGCGTGTCGCATTAGTTGCTTCCGATAGATGCCATACACCTTTGTAGTTTGTGTTCCACAAAGCAGTAGCATTGGCGAGACTAGATGAGTTTGCTGAATTCCCGTAGAACAGATAAATCGTAGTATCAACACTGTTACTGAGTGATGGGATATTAACCCATGCAACAAGAGTTCCAGATGTATTTGTGTACTTCTCAATTTCAAAATTAAGGATAGTTCCTGTAGAGTCAGTAAATACGAGATCTGCGCCATCTGACCGAGCTATAGCAGCAAGATTACTATCATTCGTAATAGCAATCATGACGGGAAAATTAGTAAGCGAAGCGCCACCTGAAACTTTTGTGTGATCTATTGTGATAGATTTACGTGTTGTCCAAGCGGAATTATACCAGTTCGAAAAACATTGAGAGATTGGTGTTGGACCAGCAGGTGTGGGTGTTGGGGTAGGTGTTGACGTAGCAGTAGGTGTTGGTGTAAATGTTGGTGTTGGAGTATTTGTTGCCGCAAGTGGTGCCTGAATCTCAACTGTCACAACAGCATAGTCGAGGTTGTTACTGAAAGTACCATCGGTAGTTAAGTTCGTTGTTGCTGTTGCAAACGATTTATCGCTCACCTCAATTCCCGCACTATCACCCGTTGTACCTGATTGAATATCAGTCCTCTCTGTCCAACCTGTTCCCGGTGTTGTTGTACGAAGTCGCTCACCTACAGCAATGAACACAAGGGAGTTATCGCGCCCAGTATCCATAGTAGAATATGAGTACGAAGATGTGTCATCGGCTGAATCGGTACCCGTACATGTTGCTGTCCCAGCTGAATTTGATCCATGGGTATTATATGAATCATAATTGCCAATAGGATCGATCGTATCGGTCCCGCTATAACGTGCAACAGCGATAACAGCACCAAGTGGAGCTGAACTGAAATTTGCTCTTACAACACCACTACCTGATACAGTTCCGAGAGCATACCAGACTTCAGTACGAACCTGCCTTCGCCAACTACATTGAGCCTGTACGAGGTTCCATGTCAATCCCAAACCTGCAACAGATGTAACTGATTTGTCTGGTTTTGTTGATATGGCAGCTAGGTAGAGTTGATTATTTACGCCCGTTATGCTTGCAGATGCTATAGATGTTCCGCCAGGTTCTGCAGTGTTTGTTTGAACTTCAAGAAAGCTAATAGCATCTGAAGCTATTTGCCATCGGCGTGTTTCTCCTGCAATGAGTTGTTTTCCAGTTTTCTCATATAATTCAAGAGGACCGATCAGAAAGAATTGTGGTGAGATGTCAGGAGCATCATATATATATCCTAATGTAATATCATCACCTTTCTTAAAGGAGCCATACCATGAAATTGCATTTGTATCATCTATCTTCGTAACAGAACTATAAGGAATTTTGGCACCTGGAAGGGGTGTAATGACAAATGAGGAGGGAGTATATTCCTTGATAGTACCTTCATAGTCTTCGTTTGCTTTTATATGGATTTTCACGACATATGCTTTTTCCGGGAAAATACGCGTAGCTGTTTCTCGCTCTATATCATATGGTACAGACGAACGTACCTCAAATGAATCACTGATTGCGTAACTTCCTTTACTCGTGGTGGCATTTAATGTCATCTGGTACGTACCAGGAATGCTCGTTTTGTATGATGTTTCGAAATCTGGTCTATATGTCTGGTCTTTGGTGTGACACTCAGGATTTACTTTGATTATGTCATTTCCCGTTGACACTTCTGTAGCTGCTCCATTTGGGTCCTTTATACGCAGTTTCACATCTGCATCGCAGACCATATTACCTTGCTCATCGAGTACTGCAATAGCTAAAACTGCCGTTTCGTTTGGTAAAAAAATAGATTTATTAGGATTAATAGCAAGTACGCCCCAGCTAAAGTCCTGTTCAAATTTGTAGTTACGATTATTCACTATCAGCTTATACTTTCCCGGGCGGAAAAAGCGAGGAGTGTTAATTTGTATCTGGGCATCGCCATTCTGTTGCCTTTTGATATTGTATGATACATCTTCTTTCTTGCCAAACCCATTCAGTATGGTAATATTCTTTTTTAAGTCGGACGTGTTATATTCGGATGGTATAGTTACAACGGGATTTTGTTGAGGAGTATATTCATGAACAGGATCTCGTATCTCGGCATCATGCCGAAACCACATGATTGCAACAAAAAAAGGTATCGCGATAAGCATGGTCATGACAATGATCGGCAGATTGCCTTTTTTCGACAGATGGTGTTTCAATTTACTGTGCGTCGACATAGGGATAAGCATGATGATTGTGACTGTAGATACAGTCTCAGCATACCATATTTTTGAGTTGATTTGAAGGGGAGAACAGCTTATAAATGACCTACACACGAATTGCCGTTAGTATCGCTATTAGTTCCGTCCGGACAGATTGTATTTGTCCATGTAACGCCACTAAAATTCGCACCGGTCATGGTAGAGC
>CAYXCP010000082.1:0-1341 GCA_964463455.1 uncultured Gammaproteobacteria bacterium | reverse complement strand
TCGGTAAGATCCCTATTTTTTAACCTGCTACCGAAGATTTTTTCAGATAATCCAGCACCATTCAAGCGACATTCAGGACAAATAAAAGGCATGCCACTATTGCCACCAGCTGGGCCAGGAGGTCCTTGTATACCTTCTTTATTCCAATCGAGTGCTGCTTCGTTTTTCTTACACGTATCATTTGGATCAACAATACGTATTTCACCTTCTTTATTTACGATGAATGAATCAGGTTAAGATCACCACCGTGAGCAAATAAATAGGTAATCAGATTCGAGAGGATCATACCTGCAAGAACAAGTGTAACAACCTTACTGTTGGTTTTAACTTCTCTTAGGATATTCATTATCTTAAGCGTAAATCTGGAAATAGTTATTGTCAAGATGTAATTCTTTCTGGATCCCCGGTCATGTTGTCACTTGCCAGAATGACTTTAGTTCACAATCCACCAGTTGAATGTGACATCTGTTGTCATGGGCCCGCTTGAGATCGAGACTTTGAAATATGGCTTACAGGCTGTATCGCCTTCGGCACACGTATGTTTATCAGCAACAAAAAGATTTTTGTTCTGGAGTGCGGAGGTCGACGTTACATAGATCAATGATCCTGCTTTTATTTTTTCGTTATAGATGATGATCTCATTCTGACTTGCAGGCAGGCGACCGACACCGATAGTTTTGCGATCAGTCTGGAGTGCAGGAGCATAGATACCATTATTACTAAAGTTCGTTGCGGCAGGGATTACGGCAGCAGAATTTGTGGCGTCGAGATATTTATCAAGTGACAGATCTTTAAACTGGGCAGAACCGGAAGCGTCGATAGATGCTACTTCAAGACCCTGATTATTCTGAACTGCGAGTTTTGTATTATGTACGTCTGTTTGTCCTATCACATCATTGGAAGCTAATTTAATATTGACATTGTCCTTTGGTGTTATAGCTTCGATTTCATTAGTTTTGATGCCACCTTTTGCGATGACTGATCCTTGAGTGGTGATAGTTCCGTCTTTTGCGATGATAACACCACCGTCGAAAAGGTTGATAGTTGAGAGTGATGATAGCTTCAATTCCCATGAAAGTGAGAGGATGCTGCCATCGGTGATGATCATACTTCCGACTGACAGATTGTGGGCGATAGACACGTCATACATGTTCGCATTGTCAGTGACCGTTAATTTTTCCAGATTTAGAGCACTTGCTTGTGTGGCTACATTCACCGGCTGGTTCATATTCTGATAATATGCCGGATCGGGGAGAGGCTGATTCTTTAAGTCAGTTAGTATCTTTTGGATATCATTTACGTTTGAACTGAGCTGCTGCAAGTTAGAAGACTGACTGGCTA
>CAYXCP010000081.1:620-6066 GCA_964463455.1 uncultured Gammaproteobacteria bacterium | reverse complement strand
GACAAAAGAGAATATAGAAAGTATAGATAAATGGAGTGAATTTAGAGCAAATTTCAGGTTTTCAGGAGAAGCATGGCTCGTATATAAAGCTGTTATACCTACATTTGATTCTTCTGTCCAGGAATCGTTAATAAAAACTTATGCCCTTATTGGTAGGTATAATACTGTAATTGACTATGATGTTCATGCCCCCGTTGGGCTTGGCGTGCTTGATAAACAGAAGGAAGATAGAATTGGTGAAGTAAAAACATCCCTAGTCTCATTAAGAGATATTCTTTTACAAACAATACCAGAATAGGTAGAAATCTTCATAATTTGTGTTAAAATATTCGATAGGATAGAACGATAATCACTATATTCGGTTTATTTTGGAGTCATAGCTCAATTGGTTAGAGCGCTGCCCTGTCACGGCAGAGGTTGGGGGTTCAAGTCCCCTTGGCTCCGCATTAGCATTTCTTGCTGAGCGTAAGTGAAGCTTTAGAAATGCTTATGCCCCTAACGAAGTCTGGCTCAGTCAGACGAAGTGGGGCTCTCTCTATCTCGGACAATCCCCTGACTTCATAAACCCTTCAGCAGTTGCTTCATCTTCAGTGCAGAACCACCTATCACGCTCATGTGTGTTTATGACGATTTTTTCGTAGTTGTAGCAGCCTGGCAGGTGATAAATGTACGTGTTGTTATCTTTCCGGTAGTTTCCTTTTATAACGCAGCCTGGTTTTTGTGTATTCTCACACGCGGCTGACCATATGTTCCGTTTCGCGGCTTGAGCTTCCCTCTGCGCGGTCTCGATCTCAATAGTTTTCTTATTTTCTTTTGTGTCTGTATCAACCATCGCATACCCTTCTGATACCATTGCCTTATTTACATCTAAATTTCTGTTATATAAATACGATACTTCTCTTCCAAAGTGGTCAATACCTACTTTTTCTATACGTACTGTTTGTTCGCGCGTAAACTGTTCCAATCTGTTTCGCGATTCTAAACTTAAGCAACCGTTCGGATACTCAGGTGCGCCAATACCGGCAAGTCGTATTTTAGCTCCGCTTGCTGTTTCAACTGTATCTCCATCGATCACACGAATCACTCTTTCAGAGCGCGTTGTTTTGGGAAACGGCGAATAATATCCTTGCGCGGCGAGCGCAATAAACGCGGCAAGAAGAATCGCAGGAGTAACTATCTTACTTTTTTTATTTTTCATATTCTTCATCTGGGCCATTACTTTTATCTTATCCCTCATTATCAGGCAATGTCAACTATTGTACACCCCTGGGGTGACAAATATTTCACCGTTCATAACATATGACATGGTTACCCACGCGTAACCTTGGCACCTTACTTTTAGGAACTTCATATCTACGTTATATTTGATATAATATGATGCTGTAATTTCTATTTCTTAACAGAAGGAGGGTTCTATGCCTCACAAATTACTGGTAAACGAGCTAGAAACCGCGGCTGATGAGATAACTAAACTCACAGGCCGCTGGGTGCAGCTGCACCTGGGCAGAAACAGGCGAAGCTACACGGCGGAATCATTTGCACAGGTGGAACAGGAGCTTCGCGGTCTGATAAGCGAGCAGTCAACTAACTGCCGGCGTCTTATGACGCAGTATCGCAGTTTGCGAACGCCCACGAAAGCAGAACGTGCAGCCGTGTCACGCGTACAGCGCGTACTGGCTGCTAACGATCGGGCGTTGCAGGGAACTGCTCATCAGGCAGCGCAAAATGAGCTTAAGTCTATCATGGCGGCAAATCAGGCGCCGGTATATCGGATCAAATTGAGCGCGGTGCTTATTGCGCTCATTCCGCTCATTTTAATCGCACTGGCCTGGTATCTGCTATCACGATAGCATGCGTGACTTTCGTGTCGGTCACCGAGCTAAGCTCGGTGACCGACTCATAATCTTCATACGAACTTTAGTTAATTTTAGAAAATAGAAGCTGCCTATTTTTATGTAGAAAAAAGAATAAGGGGTCCACGTGGCACCCCTAGGTTGTAGCAACTATCAAATCCTACGAGTAGAGGTAGTTTACATACTCCCACTCGGCTGGTTTGATGTTCGCAAGCCGATCGATCACTGTTTGCCCGGGCTGGGCAATGAGCAACCGACTAAACGGTTCGCCCGATGGATTCGGCATCGGTGCGGCATCAACAAAAACCGCCATGAACTGCAGCCTTGCGTCATCATTGGCGCACAAGATGGTTGTGGAATCTTCTTCCCCGCGTGCCGACTGGCTCCCACCGTCGACAACAATTACCACATTGTGAAGCTGTAAAAGTTTTTTCGCGGAGTTTATACTCCCACACACTCCGACAGAAACCTGCTCCGTCATGATAATTCCTTTCGAGCGGATAAAACCGCATACAATGACCCGACTTAAGATAGCTCAATTATACGCAACAGCGAGTACGAAGTCAATACTATAGGCTTATTTAGAAGATGTCATCTATAGAGAAGAACGGCTTATTTTCAGATATATCATGCGTTGGAGGTTTGCTCGGTGGCGTGGGTGGAGCCTGGGAAGGTATGTTTTGAGCTGAGAGCTCCTGTGGATAATAGATTTGCTCGACATTTGCCTGGTCGCGGACTTTGTATGTGCCGTCTTCGTTTTTGGCGATCACAACACAGCGATATAATGTTGCTTTGTGAAATACAACATCGCCAGCTTTAAATTCTTCCATACCGTGAGTATAACAAAAGGAGAAAAAAAGTGCAGTTATCAAACGTAATGTCGGAGGACAGCGAGCTTAAGCTCGCCGTCCTCCTGTTTCGATTTGATTCGTGCTTATCGCTTAGCTACGCTGCAAATTCGAGACATTGACCGAGCGAACAGAGCCTTCCTTGATCGGCCGGTTTGTGGTGTTTGTCACCACGCTGCTGACCTTGACGGAGGCCTCGCCACGTTCGTTCACTCCGGCACACGCAAGTGACCCGTGATATCGCACCTGGTTTGGCACGATAACCGTCACTTTTGCACCCTTAGCGAGTTGTCGCGCTTCAGCAAGTTCCATAGTACCTCCTCCTATGCTATCTTAACAAGGATTTACAGCCGAAATTGAAACAACATAAGCTCCTTTCAGCTAGGCTGCGAAAAGCAATAGCATTCTATCACAAGAATGTTATGGTTTATATTACGCAAGTCGGGCGAGCAGTTTTCCTTTCGCATAATCGGTGACTATCACATTATGGATCTCACCTGCTAATTGTTTATCTGTGTTCACGAGAACCGGAACCTGATTATGCAAGAGTCCATGTCTATATCCCTCTTCAGTTTTATCGAGAAAAAGTGTGTCGATCGTCATACCGACATGTTTCTGAAGAAAGGTGTCATATTTTTTTCCATTCAGTTTTGCCAGTTTTTTAGCGCGTGCGATTTTCTGTGAAGGAAGTGGTTCACGCAAGCGTTTTGCCAGATAAAAAGCAGCAGTCTGCTGACGCTTGGAAAAACGGAATATATGGAACTTACTGATAGGTGTCTGCTCCAGGAATGTATACGTATCTTCAAAATCCCTATCTGTTTCTTCCAGAAAACCGACGATAATGTCGCTCCCGATAAATGCCATAGGTTCGATTGCTCCTAGCTTGTTCAGCTTCTCCATAAATTCATCGCGCATATACCCTCTTTTCATAAGTCCGAGCATTTTATCAGAGCCTGACTGCATGGGAATATGAAAAAAAGGAACTATGCGCTTTGTTTCACGGGCCTTTGAGTAAAAATCAAAAAATGTATCATTTATACTCCATGGGTGAATAGAACCAAAACTAATACGAGGTATTGAGGTCCGATCTATCACGGCCTGTAATAAATCGGTAAACTTCTCTTTTGTATCATAACCAAATGCCTCGGTATTAATAGCGGTAAGAATAACTTCATGTGTATTCAGCTTCAGGCTGTTTATTTTCTCGACAATGCTATCGATCGAATGCGATTTGGGTAGGCCCCGGAGGTATGGGACAATACAGAACGAGCAAAAACGCTGGCAACCATCCTGTATTTTGATGATAAGACGTCCTGAATCAAGATACTTGTCTGAAGCTGCCTTAGGAAGGGCCGCGCGATGTGCCTCTGCGCCCGTATTCCGGGTTATAAGTGTAGCCAGGAACTCTTTGCTGGCATTATCTACCAGGTAATCAACATCCGGCACTTGTATGTCGTTTTTAAGCCAATTCGTGGCTGCGCAGCCGGTAACCACGATCTTCGTATCAGGGTATTTACGCTTGATCTGGTACACAAGCTGTTTAGCTTCGCGCTCGGCTTTATGAGTGACTGAGCAGGAGTTAATAATGTATATATCCGGATTTTCTTCTGAGTAGGTATACCCCAGGTTTACCATCTGGCGATCGAG
Source organism: uncultured Gammaproteobacteria bacterium (assembly GCA_964463455.1). GTDB lineage: Bacteria > Patescibacteriota > Microgenomatia > UBA1406 > GWC2-37-13 > JBDKFK01. The sequence continues at coordinate 1,718 of CAYXCP010000081.1, read as the reverse complement.
TTCTTCGCGCTCCGCCTGGTTCACACGGCACCCAAAAGAGAAGCTGGAAAAGCTGTTACTCATAGTTGTACTGTCCTGATAGGACAAAAACGACATTAAACTAATATAATTAAGTTGCTACGACAACCTATTTTACCATATGAGCATCTCAATAGCCGAGAAAGTTATAAGCATCAATTATGTACATAGTAATACTATACAGCTAGATTAAATATTGTGTTGACAGACCTATAATTGTTTGTTATAATTTTACTAGGTCATAGCAGTTTTTTTACCAATACTAAAAAAGCTCTATGACTTTTTTTGGCTCATATGACAAACAATCGTTTGTTCTGGTCAATAATTATCTGCATTAGTATCACCTTAACTTCATTACCAATCGCCCGTGCGGACAGCACAGCAGGGCACTCAGCCATTCTTATGCATGAATCGCTATCCGAGAGTTCAGACTCTGCCTTTATCAAGGATATAGACTATGCACAGAAACGTGCAGCCATCAAACAGATACTACAGTCTTATAATTCACCAATGGTTGAGTATACCGATTCTTTTATAGTAGCCTGTAAGACATATGATATTGACTGTTACTTACTCCCCTCTATCGCGGGTCTCGAGTCAACATTCGGTCAGTATACCTACCCTGCATCACATAACCCATTCGGTTGGGGTCGTGGATATATGATATTCAATGACTGGGATGAATCAATACAGACAGTTGCAAAAGGTCTACGCAGTCATTATGTTAAAAAAGGTGAAATTAATGTCTATAGCATCGGCCCTATCTACTCGGAAAGTCCTACATGGGCCGTACGTGTCGATAATTTAATGCGTAAATTTGCTGATCAGGAAAACAAGAACAGATTGTATTTCTCACAAAATATTGTAGAATTGTAATGCTTAATCGTACCGTCATATTACCAGTGGTACAACAAGCATATACATGACAACACACACACTCGAACGACTTCCTAAAAATACTATAGTATTAAACGTAAAGATCCCCTGGACAGACATTCAAAAAGAATATGGCACCGCATTTGATGTCATACACAAAGAGTTTGTATTTGAAGGATTCCGCAAAGGGAAAGTACCAAAGGA
>CAYXCP010000081.1:0-610 GCA_964463455.1 uncultured Gammaproteobacteria bacterium | reverse complement strand
GCAGAAAAGCATATTGGCAAAGACACCGTATATCAGCAGCTTATCCGAACCATTCTTCCTACAATCTATGATGATATTGTCAAAAAAGAAAACTTAAAACCTATAATATCCCCAAAGATTGATCTCGTCCAGGCAAAAGAGAATGAAGATTGGGAAGTGAAAATAACGCTCGCAGAAAAACCACTCATTGAACTGGGAGATTACAAAACATATGTAAAAGAAGCAAAAGCAGAAACCAAGAAAGATGAAATCTGGGTACCAGGTAAGGAGCCTGAAAAGGAAGAAACCGCAGACCAGAAATATCAGAAAACATTAAATACAGTTCTTTCTGCACTCATGGAAAAATCAACAGTCGAAATCTCAGATGTCATTCTTGAAGAAGAAGTAACTCAGCGTCTGAGTAGACTACTCGATGATATCCGCAAGATCGGCCTTACGGTTGAAGGATACCTTAAGTCTAAAAACCAGACCATGGACGATCTTCGTTCACTTGTTGCAAAAGACGTCGAAGAATCCTACAAAATGGAATTCATACTTATGGATATTGCCGCCAAGGAGTCAATCCAGATTGGTAAGGAAGATATGGATAAACTCTTCGGCGCGATCACCG
>CAYXCP010000080.1:4945-6092 GCA_964463455.1 uncultured Gammaproteobacteria bacterium | reverse complement strand
ACTATTACGCCCACCGCCATACCGGCCGTTAATCATATCCTTATCAGCGAGGTCCAGACGAAAGGAAACACTGCGAGCCAGGATTTCATTGAATTTTATAATCCCACGCCCAATCAGATTGATATGAGCGGTTGGAAAATCAGAAAACGCATAAGCACTGGAGCGGAATCGTCGCTTATGGTCATTCCTCCAAATACATTTATCGAATCGCATGGATATCTGTTATGGGCAAATACGACGAATGGATACAATTCATCAATCGGCGCTGATATCGCAAACACCGGAAGCCTGGCAGATAATAATAGTATTGCACTTTTAACTTCGACCGATGTTATTGTCGATAAACTCGCTTGGGGAACAGGAAGTAATCAGTTCAAGGAAGGACTCGGATATCCTGATAATCCTGGTACCTCTCAAAGTCTCGATCGTATCCATGGTGTTGATACTGATCACACTGAAACTGACCCTATGTTGCGGCTTGTTCCACATCCTCAAAATAAGTTCAGCCCGCCAGATTAACTATGAAAGTGATACCAATATTCATCTTAATGCTCATCATAGCGGTTGCAATTCCGAAAGTCTTTGCAGACGATTATGTAAGCATTCATTGGCCTGAGCATGGATATCTCTTTCGAATTGATAATGCAGTGCCGGGAGATGTATTCACTCGCACGTTCACAATCAACACCAGGAAGTCAGATAATAGATATTATCACTTTCGTATACAGATCGTCACTGATGAACATTCATTATCAAAAGCATTGCAGATTAAGGTAATTCAAAGTAACAAGATATTATATGAAGGATCATTGAAATATTTAGCAGATAAACCAAACGGAACTTCTTTGAATATCACCGGTAACAAAAGAGATCAACATATTGATGTATCCATTGTCTTTGATCGTAATGCCGGAAATATATATCAGAAAAGCGCAATTAGTTTTTATGCTGAGGTAGGGGCATTGCGCGCAATGCCCGTACACAAAATAGAGTATGAGCAAAAGACCCATAAAAAGCATGAATCAATCTGGGAAATGTGTACGCGTTATATTAAAAAAGTAGAAAATAAATTCAAGAAAGTCGGTGACAGGCCGCGGTAAAAACCGCGGCCTGTCAAATCAGATAGCACGAACTTGACTAAATACGA
>CAYXCP010000080.1:0-4935 GCA_964463455.1 uncultured Gammaproteobacteria bacterium | reverse complement strand
ATTGCCTTCCCAGATGCCCCCCTTGCGTGAATATCCTAGCACTTTGATGGCGCCCGTAGGAATCATGCTATTCGTCCATGCTGGATAAAATTTACCCTCCAATTTGTACACACGAAACCATGTGTTCTTCTTATACTGGAGTTCTTTGACGGCGTAAGCCTTCGCTTTATCAGCAGACTCGAAACTCTTATGGCTTTTCGATGTTCCTGCCGTTTTGCCAGATCCCTTTATTTGATTGGTAGTACCGGACATACTTCAATCCTTTCTTGATACTCCGGACGCGGCATGTGCATCCGGATTGTCAGTATCCTATATTATATACCACAAATACATATTAAATGTATCAATTTCCTAATCCCAGATAATTCTGTTGCAATCGGAAAACGACGGATATATAATGATAACACAATATGAGACCTTTTTCAGCAGTCATTATTATCCTCCTTACAAACCCTTAACTGGGCGGGAGACTTGACTGCAGAAAAGTAAAAAGAACCCGCCCAAGAGGCGGTTTTTTTATGCGCTGTTTTCAAAACTATGTTTTGAAAATACAGCGCATTATACCTCCGAGGACAATTAAATATATGTCAACGAGGAGGCTGTCATTATCAAAGGGGCGTTTGCACAGGTATTTTTAATTAATTTATTATGAAAAACATATTCGCTGATCGAACCAAACACATGTCAGGGAGTGCTATCCGTGAGATATTAAAAGTGACCGCAAACCCGGAAGTCATATCACTCGCAGGAGGCTTGCCGGCTCCTGAATCATTTCCTTTAGATATCATTAACAAACTCCATGCAAATGTCATGGAAAAGTATGGCGCAGCTGCATTTCAGTATGGTGTAACTGAAGGTTTTGCACCATTCAGAAAAGCTGTGGCTACCTACGTAAAGCGAAAAGGAATAGAAACAACAGAAGACAATGTGTATGTTACCAGTGGATCACAGGCTGCACTTGATGCAGTGAGTAAGGTCATCATTAATAAAGGAGATATCATCGCAGTAGAGGCACCAACTTACTTAGGCGCGATGTCTGCGTTTAATGCCTATGAACCAACCTATGTCGAGATCGCTACAGATGGAGAAGGAATACTCGTTGATGCACTGGAAGAAGTACTGAAAAAAAATAACGTTAAGCTTGTGTATCTGAATCCAACTTTCCAGAATCCGACAGGAAAAACATTATCACTCGAGCGCCGCAAAGCAGTAGCTACATTACTGAAAAAATATGATGTGTTATCTATTGAAGACGATCCTTACAGTGAACTTCGTTATCGGGGTGAGCGAGTACAGAGTATCAAATCACTAGCACCTGATCATGTGATCTATATGAGTACAATGTCAAAGATTTTTGCCCCCGGACTCCGTTTAGGATTTTTTGTGGCACCAAAGGAAATTGGTGGATGGATGACTATAGCAAAACAGGGTGCAGATCTACATACAAGCAGTTATGGCCAGGCACTTGCCGCTGAATATCTCGAAGGAAATTATCTTGATGTTTATTTACCCAAAATAATCGCATTATATAAGCCTCGACAGGAATGTATGCTCAACGCGCTTCAGAAATACTTTCCAAAGAACTATGCATGGACAAAACCTGATGGTGGTATGTTCGTATGGGTTACCGGCCCCGATGGCATGAATGCGATCGATCTATACTGGAAAGCCATCAAAGAAAATGTCGCGTTTGTCCCGGGGACTTATTTCTATGCAAAAGAAAACACCGGATTAAATACCCTGAGACTCAACTTTACCAATAGTAAAGAAGAGACAATTGAAACAGCCATCAAGCGATTGGCCAGTGCTATTAGTAATTCATAATGAACAATGAAAAGTAAGCAACAGATAACAGGATCAGAGGCAATACTTCGCTCGATGATCGAAGAAGACGTGGATACCGTATTCGGATATCCGGGCGGAGCAATCATGCCATTTTACGATGCATTATATGGATATAGTGATAAGATTCGCCATATTCTTGTGCGCCATGAACAGGGCGCAGCACATGCTGCCGAAGGGTATGCATATGTTACAGGGAGACCTGGCGTTTGTATCGCAACTTCCGGTCCTGGAGCAACAAACCTTGTAACCGGTATCATGGATGCGATGATGGATTCCGTTCCTATGGTCTGTATTACTGGTCAGGTCGCTGCATCAGTTGTTGGTACTGACGCATTTCAGGAAGCTGATGTCATTGGCATCACGACACCTATCACTAAATGGAATTATCAGGTAACATCCGCATCGGAGATCGCTGAAGTGATGGCAAAAGCATTTCATATTGCCCGCACGGGACGTCCTGGTCCAGTCGTTGTTGATATAACCAAAAACGCACAGTTTGAACTCTGTGATTTTGAATATAAAAAAGTAGACATCATTGAAAGTTTTGAGCCAATGCTCGAACCTGATCCAGAACAGATTCAACGTGCAGCCGAACTTATTAATATGGCTCAAAAGCCTTATATGTTTGTAGGTCATGGCGTGCTGTTGTCTCATGGCGTTGAGGAAATGATTGCTGTATCTGAAAAAGCAGGTATCCCCGTTGCATCAACCCTCCTTGGATTGTCTGCAATGCCTGTTGATCATCCTCATTATGTGGGTATGCTCGGCATGCACGGAAATTATGCACCAAATATGCTGACGAATGAAGCAGATGTGATCATTGCAGTAGGCATGCGGTTTGATGATCGCGTGACAGGAAGACTCGATACATATGCAAAGCAGGCAAAGATCATTCACATCGATATTGATCCGGCAGAATTAAACAAAAATGTAGTTGCCGAAGTGCCGATCGTTGCAGACGCAAAAAGAGGGTTAGCAGCATTATTGCCGTTATTAAAAGATCAAAAACATGAGTCATGGCTCAAGAAATTCACTAATCTTAAAAAAGAAGAGCAGGAAAAAGTAATCAATGCAGATGTGCATCCTGAAAGCGGAGAAATAAAAATGGCCGAAGTAATCAGGATGATTGGTGAAAAAACAGATGAGAAAACAATAGTGGTTGCAGACGTGGGTCAGCATCAGATGATGGCAGCACGCTATTATAACTTCAGATCACCCCACACCTGGATCACTTCGGGTGGATCAGGAACCATGGGATTTGCACTGCCGGCGTCAGTTGGCGCTAAGATGGCAGCTCCTGAGAAACAGGTTATTTCCATATCAGGTGACGGCAGTTTCCAGATGAATATTCAGGAACTCGGTACGATCATGCAGGAAAAACTGCCAGTCAAAATAATTATTTTGAATAATCATTTCCTGGGTATGGTCCGTCAGTGGCAGCAACTGTTCTTTGAAAAAAGATATTCATTCACTGATATGAAAAGTCCTGATTTTGTCGCAGTTGCAAAAGCTTATGACATCGATGGTTCGCGCGTTGATACCCGAGAACAGCTAAATAAAGGACTGGATGACATGATGAAATCAGAAGGTCCGTATTTGTTAGAAATTAACGTCGAAAAGGAGCAGAATGTGTTCCCGATGGTACCTACAGGTGCTGGCGTTGATGAAATACGCCTAAGTTAGTTATTAGTTATACGTCATCGCGAGCGTAGCGTGGCGATCTCACCGAGATTGCTTCGTCACTATGTTCCTCGCAATGACGAAAATATATGAAATATACAGTAACCGTTCTATCAGAAAATAAACCAGGCGTATTATATCGCATTGCCGACCTTTTTCTGAGACGCAAGATCAATATCGAAAGTCTTTCGGTTTCAGAAACAGAGCAACATGGAATATCACGTTTCGTGATTGTTGTTGAACGCGAGCCAGGGACAATCGAAAAGCTCGTAAAACAGATACATCGTATTGTTGAAGTTATGGAGGTATCAGAACAGGCCGAGAATCAGCGCGTAAGCTGATCTCATATTATTTGTTTATATTAATTCTATGGCACAGATGAATTTTGGAGGAGTAGAGGAAACAGTTGTAACGCGTGAAGAGTTTACGCTCGAAAAAGCGAAGAAAACGCTTGCATCAGAAACGATTGCAGTGATAGGCTATGGCGTTCAGGGACCTGCACAGGCAATGAACCTTCGCGATAATGGATTCAACGTGATTATTGGCCAGCGCAAAGGAACTTCTTCGTGGGAAAAAGCTATCGCTGATGGCTGGACTGAAAATAAGAATCTTTTTTCAGTCGAGGAAGCTGCAGAAAAAGGAACAATCATTGCTTATCTATTGTCAGATGCAGGTCAGATACAGCTGTGGCCGACCATCAAAAAACATCTCACCAAAGGAAAAGCTCTTTATTTTTCCCATGGATTTGCCATAACCTATCACGACGAAACGGGAATCGTTCCACCAACTGATGTTGATGTCATTCTTGTTGCGCCTAAAGGATCAGGACGAACCGTACGCAATTATTTCACACAAGGAAAGGGCATTAATGCATCGTATGCCGTTTATCAGGATGCAACAGGCAAAGCCAAAGAGCGCGTACTTGCCATGGGGATAGGAATAGGCTCAGGATTTCTGTTTGAAACGACATTTCAGAAAGAGGTATATAGTGATTTGACCGGTGAGCGAGGTGTCCTAATGGGCGCAATCGCAGGTATGATGGAAGCACAATATAACCTGTTCCGCAAAAATGGACATTCACCAAGTGAAGCATTCAATGAAACGGTTGAAGAACTTACTCAAAGTCTCATCCCTCTCATAGGTGAAAATGGGATGGACTGGATGTATGCAAATTGTTCGACCACTGCACAGCGTGGCGCACTCGATTGGCGTCATAAATTCCGCAAGGCAGTAGAGCCTGTTTTCGAAGAATTATATGCAAGTGTAAAAAGCGGCAATGAAGCAAAAATCGTAATCGAAGCAAATAGTAAAAAAGATTATAAGGAACATCTCGGTAAAGAACTTTCAGAAATGCGCGAAAGCGAGATGTGGCGAGCAGGCAAGCAAGTTAGAGAGTTAAGACCTGAGAGA
>CAYXCP010000079.1:0-6117 GCA_964463455.1 uncultured Gammaproteobacteria bacterium | reverse complement strand
GTGATATATTCAGGGCGGCGACTCTGATATTTGAGATAATATGCATGTTCCCAGACATCAAGACCGATAAGAGGTGTATCACCAGTCAGAAGAGGTGAATCCTGATTGGCAGTTGAATAAATGCGCAGTGTACTTTCATCAGTTTCTACAAGCCATGCCCACCCCGAACCAAAACGGGTCGTTGCTGCCTTGGTAAACTGTTCTTTAAAACTATCCATACTTCCGAAAGTCTGATTAATTCTACCGGAGAGTTCTTCATTTATTTCTTTCTTTGAACCCATGATTGACCAGAAAAATGTGTGGTTTAAATGACCTCCGCCATTATTTCTAAACGTGATTTTATCTGCATCGCTTAAACCTAATTTATCTACGTTTTTCATCATTTCTGCAAGATCATTTTCCTGCAAGTTAGGATATCTCTCTAGAAGGGCATTAAGATTTGTTATATATGTCTGATGATGCTTGGTGTAATGTATTTCCATTGTCTGGGCATCAATGTAAGGCTCAAGAGCGTTATACGCATAGTCTAGTTTCGGAAGTTCGAATTTCATAATAATAAATAAAAATGATAACAATGTCATTCCCGCGCCATGCCTGCCGGCAGGCAGGAAAGCGGGAATCCAGGGAGACTGGATCCCCGATCAGGTCGGGGATGACAGAGAAAAGTATACTAATATAATATCAGTATGAGTTAAAGATGTAAATAGCCTTCCGTTTTATTATTCGATATAAAAAATAGGGAGGTCATGAAGCCTGTCGTTGTGAGAACGAAGATTTTCTACCGCAGGAATTGCGAGTGAAACGTCTATATTATTCATGATATGCCTGACCGTTTTTCCATCAAGTGATATGCCATTTCTCCTGCAGATCGACTCAAAACTTTCATCACGATTGAACATAAGGTAATGATCATTGAAAACAATAACACATCCCTTTGCATGTGGATCATTTTTAAGAATATTCGGATCCATGAGCATGGCAAGATCATCGAGTACTTGAGGTAATCTACTTTCGGTATATGCATAGTTCGGAACGATAAAGCCATCTTCCGGAGACTTTTCCGGTAGACCATCATGTCGGAACACACGATTATAGAGTGGTGGCTCATCGACCATCATACGAATGTACAGAAGTGGTTGAACTTCAAGGTCACTGTCTCCCGCATCGGGCACCTCTTCGTATATACATCCCATAACACCGTCACGGCCAAATATACGAATCATTCTGTGGAGAGCACCACGCATGCGATCCCATTGCAGTTCAGCGCGTGCACCAAGAAATGTTCGGAGCCCTTCGTGATCCACACTCCGAGCTGCTGTCATTTCTCGAAAGCGATCAAGCTCCTCCTGCGAACATCGTACTGTAACCTGTGGAATAGGATCGGCAGACGCTTGTCCCTGTATTTCTTCATCTTTAAATGAAACACGGAAACCTGCTGAAGCATGCACATCAATACCAAACACATCACGCATATACTGAACCACATGATGCTCATACAAACTCTTTGTAGTTTCATCGAGAGATGTAGCAAGTTCCTGATTGGCCAGATTTACCATCCATGGATCATCAATATCATCTGTATCTATACGCTCACCGAGCTGTTTCATGAGTTCATTACTCCCGCGCTGCCATCCCATAATGCGCGCTATATTTGCAAGAAGCCTTCCGCGAAGTAAAATGGCGTCAGACATACCAGGAGACTGGAGATTCTGAAGCGTATCGAGACATTTTATGTAGAGACAATCAACAACGGTATCGATATATTTTTCCGGATCTTCTTCATATTCAAGGGGATCAATAAAAATGCGTGCCATTGATGATACTGCTTTGAGAATATGTTCCTTGTACTTTTTCAATACAGCGGGATCTTCCTGTAGTTTTGGATACTCACCTCTCCTAATGTAAGCCATCACGATTGATTCGGCTATAGTGTGATACAACGCTGAATCTTCGTACACTGCTTTTACAGGTTCAATCTCTCGCTCAGGATATTTGGTAACAGCAACTACCCGATGCGCTATATCGGCACCATCCGTAAATTCATTTGTTATTATTTCTTTCCATTCATCGGCGCCGATGACTTGTCCATCTATGGTCATAGTCACATCCTCGACCACGTCATGAAGCGGAATTACTTTTGCGAGTGTAGGTTTTATACCGATAGGTTTTACATTACTATGATCACGCTTACCGTTGTTTATTGCCTCACGATAGACTTCGTTAATACCGTCAAGATACATGTCGGTGAAGTGTTTGGCGTAAGGGTATGGCAGTCCTTCAGGATTCAGTTCCTTTTTTCGATAGTGTGGACCAGATTCATTGCTTGCGTGACATACAACACCCATAATATATGCTTTGAGGATTTCTGCAGCCTCTTCATCATCATAGCGTTCGTACGTTTCAACAATGACTCGTTCGAGTAAATCTTCCATCCGCGAACCATCTTCTTTAATAAACGAGCGGAAACGGTCAGGAAAATCCGCCATACGAAGATCACGGAATTGTATCCGTTTTAAATCAGGTTCCCAAAGCTGTTCCAGATAGTTACTGGTGTCGATGGACCGTTCAATATCTAACATAATATTTTATTATAACTATATCATATTATATCAATAATTTGTGTGTAATGAATACGTATATGATATTATTTGCAGCTAGCCACAGACTCAGGTACAATAATGCCATGAAGATTTATAATACCCTCACAAAATCTGTCCAGACACTTCAGCCTCTTCATGAGCAAAAAATCAGTTATTATACGTGCGGACCCACGGTATATGATGATACACATATCGGTCACATGCGCACATTTGTAGGTAACGATATTATCCGCAGAGTTCTGACTCATTCACGCTATAACGTAGAACATGTTATGAATATCACGGATGTGGGACATTTAACGAGTGATGAAGATGCAGGCGAAGATAAGATGGAAAAGGGAGCCAAGAAATCAGGGAAAACAGTATATGAAGTAGCTGAGTATTACACCGATCGTTTTTTTCAGACAATGGATGCTTTGAATGTACAGCGACCTCAAATAGTCTGTAAAGCTACGGACCACATTCCCCAGATGATTACGCTCATTCAGAAACTACAGGAAAAAAGCTTTGCATATGAAACAGATGAAGCACTTTACTTTGATGTTTCGAAATTCCCTTCATATGGCGCGCTTTCCGGTCAGAAAATTGAAGATAAATTAAAAGGCGTCCGCGAGGAAGTGTATCAGGACTCACAAAAACATAATGCTGCAGATTTCGCACTGTGGTTTAAACGAAAAGGCCGCTTTGCAGACCATAGCATGCACTGGGAGTCTCCATGGGGTGATGGATTTCCGGGTTGGCACATCGAATGTTCTGCCATGAGTATGCATTATCTGGGCAATACGATAGAGATTCACACGGGGGGTATCGACCACATACCGGTTCATCATGAGAATGAAATAGCACAATCAGAAGCTGCAACGGGCGAACAGTTTGTACGATACTGGATGCATCATCACCATTTACATGTAGACGGTGAAAAGATGAGTAAATCGAAAAATAATTTTTATACACTCGATCATGTGAAAGCAGAAGGAATTAATCCACTTTCTCTTAGACTGCTGTTTATGCAGACGCACTACAGACAACCCATGAACTTTACCTGGGCAGCTGCTCGTGGCGCAAATGAAGCATACCGAAAGCTACTCGAAATGCTCTTTGCACTGCGCAAGCAGAATTCACGAACTATGCTCAGTGAAGATAAGCTTAGTATGATCGATCACTATCAGCTGAAATTCAATCTCGCCATAGAAAATGATCTACAGATGTCTCAGGCACTTGCCGTGATGTGGGACATGCTTAAATCAAATATTACATCAGAAGATAAACTGGATCTTTTATACTCGTTTGATGAAGTATTAGGACTTGGCTTAAAAGAAGCACAGGAAGAAGAAGTCCCGGCTGAAATCAAAACTCTTGCCGAAATGCGCAAACAGTTTCGTGAAAATAAAAAATTTGACGAAGCAGATGCAGTTCGTAAAGAACTAGAGAGCAAAGGGTATTCGATTGAAGACACAGGAAATGAATATAGAGTAAAAAAGATGTAGATTATTGTCATGCTGTCATCCTCGCGAATGCGGGAACCTGTCTGCCGCCAGGCAGGTCTGCGCAGACCCCCGCATTCGCGAGGATGACATTATTGATTACTTATGTTTAGCTTCTAACCAATGTGGCTCCTGACGACATAACTTCAATTCATCTGATTTTGACTCAAGGATATGTTTGATAGCTTCTTCAAGATAGATCGTATTCTGCGATCCTTTCACGAGCACAAGACTATGAGATGACAGATGTTCCTTCATATATCTGCCTGCTTCTTTCGATGTTTCAAACCATTTTATTTGTTGTACGACAGATTGATCCTTATGTTTCTCAAGATAGGGGATCACATATTTTTTTACCTGAGGACCTACAAGATAGAGGGTATGCACATACTTCATCAGTTCTCCGGCCACATGTTCATGTTCAGGGCCCGTTTCCTCACCGAGCTCGCGCATATCTCCCATAAGAAATACGAACTCTCGTTTCTCTTGTACTGCAAGTCTGTGTGCCAATGAGATAAAAGCTAAATTGGAAACGCGTGAAGCGTTGTATGATGAATCAATAATGAGTGTTTCTTTTATACCTTTAAATAGTGATGATCTGCCCGCAGGAAGTGAAAAATGTGTTTCGATAGAACGTGCTGCTTCATTGAATTGTATACCAGCCGCATTTGCTACAAGCAAAGATGCACCGATAAGTTCTCTATATTCAACAGGGAGCACATATCCGTGCAGGTCTACTGATATTGAAACTCCTTTGATCATGAATTCGAACTTTGTACCTTCGGGCGAAATGACATATTCGCCGTATCGTATATCATTATCTGACGTTTCACCGAACGTCATTTTCTTTATATCCTTATGTCGCGTAACGAATGGTTCAACAGCATCAATAACGAACTGATTATCGGCGTTATAGATTGCGATAGTACATCCGGATTCTGTAATTATCTTTCCTTTTTCATATGCGATAGCTCGCTGTAATCCTGCCAGGCGGGCAACTGGATCAGTTATGGAACTGTCTACCATTTTATCGAACTGCAACGTATGAGCAGGGAATACATTGAGAAAAACAGCAATCTGCGGCTTAAGAATAGTTAACAGATATCCCATATTCTTAGGCGGGTCAGGTTCGTCTACACCCATCTCTGCGATGATATATTCCGTACCATTCAGATAATCCATACGAAACGGTGCGGAACCGAGGATTCGTATCCAGTCGGCAATACTGGTCAGAACAGTTTGAAATCCCAGGCTTTTGCTTGTGAGACCGAGAGTGGCAAGAGGCAGACCTATCTCAGAATTACCTTTATCAAGTACTTTTACGTTTACGTGATCTTTGAGTGCGGCATGAATAATATTACGAGTTGATGATTTGCCGACAGAACCTGTTATGCCTATGATAATTGGTTTATTGAGTGCAAGGCTTCGACGTGCAAAAAAGCGAAGGTAGATCAAAGTAAGTCTGACTATGAGGCTTTTCATATCTCATTATTATACAACTCCGGTTATATAAACCTCGGGACTTTTTGTTTGTAGGCTGTATATTCAGCACCAAAATGGCTATCGAGGAGTTTTTCTTCGGTAACTATTGCTTTGCGGATATAGACGTAGAGAAAGTAAACCAGAAATATGAACCAGCTATGTAATGTGACCGAGATACCTGTTGCCACAAGAAGAAGTCCTATATAAATCGGATTACGTGTGTATGAAAATGGGCCCGCCGTTATGAGTTTATCCTGTCTGTTAATATCATGCTGAGCTGGCATACCCCAACTCGTTTTCATTACTAATTTTGCCCATATACATAACGCTACACCTGCATAGAACACAATGAGTCCAAAAATAGTAAAAAAACTATCACGCGAACTATGTGGCCATGGGAAATAAATACCACTGATAAACTGGGGAAACAGAACCCCTATCTGGAGGAGATATAACTTTTTATCTCGTAGTGTCTTCAATCGTTCTTTTACAGACAGGAAGTCAGTCACATTCCATACAAGCTGAAGTGCAACCATGCCGACAAGGAGTAA